>CAYNXA010000145.1:0-5438 GCA_964401015.1 uncultured Oscillospiraceae bacterium | reverse complement strand
ATATTATAGCGCGCGTCGCCCATATAGACAAGCTTTTTGCCCGAAAGGGTGCCGAAATGCTCGCGAATCGTCAAAAAGTCGGCTAAGATCTGCGTCGGGTGAAATTCATTGGTCAATCCGTTCCAAACCGGAACGCCCGCATATTTTGCCAATGCTTCGACGATCTCTTGCCCGAAGCCACGATATTCGATACCGTCGAACATACGTCCCAAAACGCGCGCCGTATCGGGAATACTTTCTTTTTTGCCGATCTGCGACGCTTTCGGGTCGAGATAAACGGGATGCATACCAAGATCCGCCGCCGCCACTTCGAAAGCACAGCGGGTACGTGTGCTGGTTTTTTCAAACACCAATGCGATACTCTTGCCCTCGCAAAGGCGATGCGGGATTCCCGCTTTTTTCTTAGCTTTAAGCTCGGCGGCAAGGTCGAGATATTCGTTGATCTCGGCGGGGGTAAAATCCAAAAGTTTCAAAAAATGTTTAGAACTCATACCGATGTTTTTTCCTTTCATCTTGTCGTTTTCGTGATTTCGATTTCAATTTCGTTTCACGATTCGTCGTTTTCGCGATTTTCCTTTGTTTTCATTTCGGCGCACCGCCGATTTTCCGCCTTTTCAAAAAAGAACAAGCAAGCCCTTTCGTTCGAGGGCTTTCCTCACTCGGCACACGCCGCGGCGATAACTTCGATCGCCTTTTCGGTCTGCTCCCATGACAGGGTAAGCGGCGGAAGCAAGCGCAATTTGTTTTTCGCCGTCAGCGGCAAAACGCCGTGCGATTGACAATACGAAAGCACTTCGGCAAGCGGCTTTTTCGGCAAAACGCCGATCATAAGTCCCATGCCGCAAACCGATTCGACGCCGCTTGCACCCGACAAGGCTTTCTTTATATATTCACCTTTGGCGGTGACATCGGCAAGCAATCTTTCGTCCAATCGCGAAAGGATCGACAACGCCGCCGCGCAACAAACGGGATTTCCGCCGAAAGTCGAGCCGTGGTCACCGAAGCCGAAAACGTTTTCGACTTTTTCGCCGAGCAGACACGCGCCGAGGGGCAGTCCGCCCGCCAATCCCTTTGCCGTCGTTACAATGTCGGGGGTAATACCGTAATGCATATACGCATACATTTTTCCGGTTCTGCCGTTGCCGGTCTGCACTTCGTCGACCATCAAAAGAATGTCGTTTTCGGCGGTATACGCGCGCAGTCCTTTGACAAAATCGGTGTCAAGGACATTCACGCCGCCCTCGCCTTGAATACATTCGATCAAGATCGCACACGGATCGCTTTCGGCACAAACGCGCTTCACCTCGTCGATATCGTTCGCCGCCGCGTGCGTAAATCCGGGTGTAAGAGGCGCATACAGTTCGTGATAATTGTCTTGCCCCGTGGCGGCAAGGGTCGTGAGCGTTCTGCCGTGGAAGCTGTTTTTCAAGGTCAGAATGTTGTACTTTCCGCTCCCCTTGTCGCTTGCGTATTTGCGCGCCGCTTTAATGGCACATTCGTTGGCTTCGGCGCCCGAATTGGCGAAAAAGACTTTTTTGGCAAAGCCCGTTTTCTCGCAAAGCAGAGCGGCAAGCCGTGCGCACGGTTCGGTATAGTAAAGATTCGACGCATGCGAAAGTTTTTCGAGCTGATCGGTCACCGCTTCGATCCATTCCGCGTCACCGTGACCGAACGCCGAAACGCCGATTCCCGAACCGAGGTCGATATATTCTTTTCCGTCCTTGTCATACAACAATGCGCCTTTTCCGTAGGTCAATTCGATCGGAAAACGGTTGTAGGTATGCGCGACATATTCTTTGTCCAGTTCTTGTACGGTCGACATGACGGTTCTTCCTTTCTTCCCTGTCGGTTCTTCTTGTCGGTTTTTCTCTCTGTTCTTCGTTTCGTTCCGCGCTCTCAGGCAGTCACCATGGTTCCCGCGCCCTCGTCGGTCAAAATTTCCATCAGAATCGAGTGCGGCACACGTCCGTCCATAATGATGACATTCTTCACGCCCTTTTGGAGCGCTTCGATACAACATTCCACTTTGGGAATCATGCCGCCCGAAATCACGCCCGAATCATACAGTCCCCGCGCTTCGGAAACGGTTACTTCGGAAATGAGCGACGTCGGATCGTCTTTATCGCGTAAAATGCCCGCAATATCGGTCATCATGATCAATCGTTCGGCGCCGAGCGCTCCCGCAATATACGCGGCAGCGGTATCGCCGTTGATGTTATAGGTATTGCCGTCACGGTCACAACCGACCGTCGAAACAACGGGAATATAGCCTTTTTCCAAAAGATCGCAGATCGGTTCGGCATTTACGCGGGTGATGTTGCCGACATAGCCCAATTTTTCGTTCTTGATCTCGGCTTCGATGAGTCTGCCGTCCATACCCGAAATACCCATCGCCTTGCCGCCTTTCATTTCCAAAAAGTTGACAAGTGTTTTGTTGATCTTACCCGCCAATACCATTTGCACGATATCGACCGTTTCTTTGTCGGTCACACGACATCCGTCGATGAATTCGGGCTTTTTGCCGAGCTTTGCCATTACTTCGGAAATTTCGGGACCACCGCCATGAACCAACACGACTTTGACGCCGATCAACCACAAAAGGGCAATGTCCTCCATGACCTGTTCTTTGAGATGTTCGTTTATCATGGCGTTTCCGCCGTATTTGATGACAACGGTCTTTCCGTTATAGCGTTTGATGTACGGCAATGCCTGTGTCAATACTTCGGCACGCTGTGCGTTGGAAAAATGCATATGATCCATGATTCGTATCCTCGTTTGTTCTTTTTGAAATATATCTCGCCGACGTATTCCGCCGCGCGGTTGGGTTGCGTTTTTTTTGATTTTCAGGTGCGATAATCGCCGTTTATCTTCACGTAGTCGTAGGTCAGATCGCAACCCCACGCGCAAGCGGAGCCGTCGCCGTCACCGAGGGTGATTAAAATTTCGATTTCTTTTTCGGAAAGCACGGTCTTGGCAAGTTCTTCGGAAAAATCGATCCCCGCGCCGTTTTGACAAACGACAACGGTTCCCGCCACCGAAGCAAACGAAACGGCAACTTTCGTCACGTCAACCGTCGCGCCCGAATAACCGATCGCACACAAAACGCGTCCCCAGTTGGCGTCGGCACCGAACATGGCGGCTTTCAAAAGGCTGGAACAAATTACGCTTTTCGCGACGATCTTGGCATTTTTCGTATCGAGTGCGCCCGTGACTTTACATTCCAAAAGCTTGGTCGCTCCCTCGCCGTCGGAGGCAATACCGCGGCAAAGATGAACCGTAACGGTATTGAGCGCTTTCATGAAAGCGGCAAAATCCTCGCCGTCGGCGGTAATTTCTTTGTTGCCCGCCGCGCCGTTGGCAAGTACGGTTACCATGTCGTTGGTCGATGTATCTCCGTCGACGCTGACCATGTTAAAGGTATCGGCAATATCGGTCGACAGCGCTTTTTGCAACATTTCGGAAGAGATTGCCGCGTCGGTGGTGATAAATACCAGCATGGTCGCCATGTTGGGATGGATCATGCCGCTTCCCTTGGCAATACCGCCCATGTGACAAACGGTTCCGCCGACCGTAAATTCGACGGCGATTTCTTTCTTTACAGTATCGGTGGTCATAATGCCCTCGGCGGCTTTTTCACTGCCCGCCGCATCGTGGGACACGCTTGCGCAAAGGTCCGAAATGCCGTTTGCGATCGGCGTAATGTCCAACGGCTGACCGATAACGCCCGTCGATGCCACCACCACATCCGACGGATCGATCTTCAAAGCGTCGGCAAGCAGTGTACAGGTCTGTTCGGCAATTTCTTCGCCGTTGGCGTTACAGGTGTTGGCGTTGCCGCTGTTGCAGATGACGGCGCGTGCCGTGCCGTTTGCCAAATGCTTTTTGGTCACGGCAAGAGGAGCACCCTTTACCAAATTGGTCGTATATACCGCCGCCGCATGCGCCGTACGGTCGCTTACGATCAGCGAAAGGTCGCGTTTGCTGCGGTTTTTGCGGATTCCGCAATGAATACCGCCCGCCGAAAATCCTTGTGCGGCACACACGCCGCCGCTTATTGTTTTCATATTGTCATTCCTCGTCTTTCTGTCTGTTCCTATTTCTTTTCTTCGTTTCGCATTTCGGCTCATAAAGCCGTAACCTTTTCGGGTTATTGCCGATTCTTACGGTTATTGTGCTTTCTCGCGCGTATTACGCGTTTTTTCCGCAAACAAGTCCGGTTTTTTCGTCGACGCCGAGCAAAAGATTCATGTTTTGCACCGCCGCCCCCGACGCCCCTTTGCCGAGATTGTCAAAGCGCGATACCAAAAGGATCCGTTCTTCGTTTCCGAATACCGAAAGTTCCATATCGTCCCGACCCGCAAAAGCGGCGGCGGACAAAAAGCCCCCCTCGGCGCTCTCTTCGCTATACCGCACAAGACCTTTTCCGTAATACTTTCGGTAGCAATCGATGATTTCCGACGGAGAAGTCGCGTCGTTTCGCGAAAGGATGACCGTCACTTCCATGCCAGCGTAAAAATCGCCGACGATGGGGCAAAAGATCGGCGCTTCGGAAAGCCCGCACACAACTTTCATTTCGGGCAAATGCTTATGCGCCTGTGAAAGTCCGTATTGACGCGGTGCCGAAAGAAGCGGTGAACGGTCGGGCGACTCGTATTCGGCAATCATCTTTTTGCCGCCGCCCGAATAACCGGTTAAGGAAAAACAAGAAAGTTGCACGTCCTTTTTCAGCAACCCGCTTTCGGTCAGCGGTGCGACAAGCGATATGAACCCACTCGCATGACAGCCGGGATTGGCGATTAGCTTAGCGTTTGCAATCTTTTCGCGCGCTCCGTGCAGTTCGGGAAAACCGTAGACAAAATGCGGTGACACACGGTGCGCCGTCGATGTGTCGATAACGGCGGTTTTCGGATTTTCGACCATACTCACCGCTTCGCGCGCCGCGTCATCCGGCAAACACAAAAAAACAATATCGGCACGATTCAAAGCTTCCCGCCGCGCGCTTTCGTCCTTGCGAAGTTCTTCGGGTAGTGTGATAAGGGAAATATCGGTTCGGGTCGAAAGGCGTTCTCGGATACGCAGTCCCGTGGTTCCGGCACTGCCGTCGATGAATATTTGCGTCATGATTCGCTCTCTCTCTTGAATATTTATGCATAAATTCGCGTACGATTGTATTATTATACAGCACTATCCCCTGTTTGTCAAGAGGTTTATGCATAATTGCCCCTCTTTTTTATCAATAGGCAAAACGGCGCGCTTCTGTCCGGTCTTTTCGCTCGCATCGCTTCGCTCATCCGTGGGGATTCTCGGAATTTGCGCCAACGTACCCCGTTACCTTGTAGGGGCGGATAGTATCCGCCCGTTCGTAAAAATTACGGCAACGCAAATTTTCACAAGCGGAACAACACATAGGTTGTTCCCTACGAGGTAAGGTATAGGCG
>CAYNXA010000144.1:3888-5452 GCA_964401015.1 uncultured Oscillospiraceae bacterium | reverse complement strand
GTGCTACGCACCAATGCAATGAAGATATCGCACTTATGCGCACGATTCCTGGTATGACGATTCTCAATCCGTGCGATGCAGTCGAAGCACGTGCGGCGGTTGAAGCGGCAATCTTGCACAACGGTCCTTGTTATTTGCGTTTCGGACGTTTTGCCGTTCCGACGTTAAACGACAAGGAGAACTACAGCTTTGAGCTCGGAAAAGGCGTTACCATGCGTAACGGCGAAGACGTGACGATAATTGCGACCGGACTTACCGTTTCGATCGCTTTGCAAGCAGCAGAGCTTTTGCAAAGTGAGAACATCAGTGCGCGTGTGCTGAACATTCACACGATAAAGCCGTTGGATCGAGAGATTATCGCGCGCGCCGCCGCGGAAACCGGAGCGATCTTAACCGTCGAAGAACACAGCATTGTCGGCGGCCTCGGTTCGGCAGTCAGCGAAGCGGTATGTGAATCTTGCCCTGTTCCCGTGCTTTGCTTCGGTATGATGGACGAATATGGTCGTTCGGGCAGCGCCGCGAAACTTTTGGAACTCTATGGATTTACCGCCGAAAACTTTGCTCAGCTTGCTAAAAAAGTCATCGTGCGGAAAAAATAATCAAACATTTTTTCTTTCGCGCAATCGCAGTTATAATGCGATTGCCATTATATGAGGTGAATTATGAAAAAGTTATTTTTTATTCTTCTTGCTTTGCTTGCCGTACTCGTTTCGATTTGTTCTTGTGCAAAAAATGACGGCGTAAACGACAATGCCGACGATACCGGCTATATCGTATCCGACGACTGCACTTGGCCCGACAACAGCTATACGAAGAATCTCCCGATTCCGCAAGGCACGGTGTTGCGCACGGTCGAGGATACCTCAAACGGTACGTTCAGCATTTCGTTGACTGACCTCAACAAAGCTGATTATGACAGCTATATCACGGCACTTCAAGGTGAAGGTTTCGAGATCGTCGACCAAGTATCCGAAGAAATCGAAGGGCAGGATTATACCGCTTACGGTATTGTCCTTTCGGGCAAAAACGGAAAAGTCGGTTTAAGCATCAGCTATACGCCCAACAGTATGGTAATTTACGTATCCCTGAAAAAGTAATTTAACCCGATATAATGTAAAACTGCCGCTCGCAAAAAACGAGCGGCAGTTTATCTATTACAGTGCCTATACAAAAAGAACTTCAGTTCCGATTTTCCAATGAACAGCACGCATGAGCGATGGGCAAACCGAAATGTTAGTATAGTATGTCGTAAAACATTTTTGCGTGTCAAAAAACGAAAAAGTACCTTTCTGTTCAATGTCAATGATTGAAAAAAGGAAGAATCGCAGTCAACGGTTCTTCCGCAAAAAGCTGTTAAACACTTTACGGTTTGTAGCGCGTTGCAACATTATTCCTCCGACGGGCGGTCTTATTGAATAATCAAAATTTCTTATGATAGATTGCGCTTATAGATGTAATTGAAAACAGCATAGTTCACAGAATCATCATCCCCGATTTTAATATCCTACAGACTGTACACCGTATTCAGCTTGTTCGGCTGTAAATCCCTCATACTCCAGTTGAT
>CAYNXA010000144.1:0-3788 GCA_964401015.1 uncultured Oscillospiraceae bacterium | reverse complement strand
CAATCAATCCGCTTCTTGAAAATGAAGTGAAAGTTAAATAGCTTTTAGCTTTTTTGCTGCTTGCTCGTTCCAATCCGCGCCGCAGTTGTTAACCCCGTATATTGCCTCGTCGTCAGTAAACCACTCAAACTTCAATTGGTCAATCAATCCGCTTCTTGAAAATGAAGTGAAAGTTAAATAGCTTTTAGCTTTTTTTAAGGCGTTACTTTGTCCTATCGTTATCGTAGGTGTTGAAACATCGCTTTTTGAAACGTTATCTTCATCCTTTGATGTTTTTACAACACCGCCGGCATACGTTGAATTTTCGTCGATACGCCTGGGCGGATTTGGCGTAAGTGTGTTATTAAGTGTCGTGTTATCATGATTATCGTTTTTTAGTGTATCGGAGTGATAGTCGTGCATGTCCCACACCATACTTATATACGTGAACAAAATAACGACAAATATCGCGAAAAACCACGCGAAATAATATGACCAACCATGAGATTTATGCGTACCACAACGAGGACAGTAACGAAAGGATTTACTATATCGAAATCCGCATTTTTCGCAAGTAACAAGACTGCTGTTCGATTTTTGGGGGGCGTTTCCGAACGGCAAAAATTCAGGCGAACCATAAGCACCCATTATAACATTTCCTTTCTCTTGTTAAAATTATTACATGAGGTGAACAATATGCGTTACACAATACTTAATTGGATAGTTAATATTATCATTTAGCTCTTTGATTATTTCGGCTATCGCACTAACGATACAATTAGCGAAATAATCGATACGAGAAAAGCACCAGCGGCAACGCTTGTATTTATCCACAAATGAATATGTTGCAGTTTTTTCTCAGCTTTGCGTTCTTCTTCCTCAGCAATCATTTTTTCGATTTTATGAGGAATGACAGTGCCGCGAGCAATGGGAGGAATTGGCGGCATTTTAAAGTTGTCACCTAAATCAAAACCAAAATCGATTTTATCGGACATCGATATCACTCCTTGCTTTTTGCGTCGCTCCTATAATGTTAGATAGCGTATTGACGCCGAGATTGCATTCGAGGCACATATTGGCTTCGCGGTAAATCTCTCTTGTCAAGCTGTCATGCGTTGCAAATGCGATTCATGTTTTCGGCGCTGATTCGGATGCTTTCGAACACCTTTTCGGGTTCTACCGCATGTTCGACGATCAACCATTCGAGACCGTTTTCGATCGTGTGCGCCACTTTATCGATCGCGACGACGCCGCGACCCGATTCCACGCAATATCCGCCGTTTTCGTCGATATCACGTGCGTGGATCAGCGGGATTCGGTCGGCATACTTTTCGGCAAATTTGACGGGGTCGCCGCCGCAACGCCGTACAAGTCCCGTATCCATTTGCCAAACGACATTTTGCGGATCTGTATCTTCCATCAAAATATCCATAGCGGTCTTATCGCCGTAGGTAAGCTTGATTTCGTGCTCGTGATTATGATAGCCGTAACGGATTCCCTCTTTACGTAGCTTTTCACCGATAACATTCAAGCGACGCGCAAGGTCATGCCATTCGTCCTCGGTTGAAAGATTGGCACACGGCATGATCGAATAACGAAGTCCGAGCGTTTTTGCCGCCTGCAAGTTTTCTTCAAAGTTTTGCTCCCAATCGTCGATACCGATATGGTGCGTACTGACGGCTTGTAAGCAGTATTCGTCCAACATAGCGCGCACTTCTTGGGGCGTATAGCCGTGCAAGCGGAAGAGTTCCACACCGTCATACCCCGCTTCGGCAACCTTTTGGAGGGTTCCTTTCAAATCTTTTTCGCAAAACTCGCAAAGAGTAAATAACTGAATGGCAGTTTTCATAGTTCCTCCGTAGTAGTTTTCATGTGTATTCAAAGTTTTTTGTCTTGCCACAAACAGATCCTACCCTTTTCGCGGGTTTTGTTCATATCGATGATCCGTTGATTGGACGAACCGCGAAAGCGCAGAGATATGTCGTACAGTTCTTGCACAAAACGACCGTCGACCAAAACGTCGGTCAAAGACAGAAACTCTTCGGTATATTCGGTATGATATGGGTTGGATTTGTCTTGCAGTTCTTCCAACGTGTAGCCCGTGTAGACCCAAAGAGTTTTTTTGGGGAACGCCATGTGAAAGCGACGCAAGAAGCCGATAAGTCCTTTTTGGTTTTCCGGTTCGAACGGGTCGCCGCCGAGCAGAGTCAAACCGTCGATATAGCTTTGCGAAAGGGCTGTCAGCAGTTCTTGCTCGGTTTGGTCGGTAAAGGGGCACCCATAATCAAACGCCCACGTTTCGGGTTGAAAACAGCCTTTGCAACGGTTGCGACATCCCGAAACAAACAACGAAACGCGCACACCGATGCCGTTGGCGATATCGGTCTTTTTTACGGCGGCATAATGCATAAGAGTATCGTTCTCTTTCCGAACGTGTATCGCTTTTTAACAGATTACAGGTGCAATACCCGTTCTTTGATTTCCTGTGTTCTGCCTTGATTCCAGAACTGCGTACCGATGTAGCCGCAAGTACGGCGTGCGACATTCATTTTGTCTTGGTCGGTGTTGCCGCACTTGGGGCATTTCCAAACAAGCTTTCCGTCGTCTTCGACGATGGATATTTCGCCGTTCCAACCGCAACATTGGCAATAGTCGCTCTTGGTATTCAATTCGGCATACATGATGTTATCGTATATGAACTTGATAACGTTCATGACCGCATCGAGATTTTGCTGCATATTCGGAACTTCGACGTAGCTGATCGCGCCACCGGGGGAAAGCTCTTGAAATTTGCTTTCAAGAGCAAGTTTTTCGAACGCATCGATTGGTTCGGTGACATGAACGTGATAGGAATTGGTGATGTAATTCTTATCGGTAACGCCGGGGATAATACCGAAGCGCTTTTGCAAGCACTTGGAAAATTTGTAGGTTGTGGACTCAAGTGGCGTTCCGTAGAGCGAATAATCGATTTTTTCCGCCGCTTTCCAACGGGCGCACGCTTCGTTCAAACGACGCATTACGGCGAGTCCGAACTCTTCCCCTTCCGGTTCGGTCAGCTTTTTGCCGGTGACTTCGTATACACATTCCCAAAGTCCCGCATAGCCGAGCGATATGGTCGAATAGCCGCCGTGAAGCAATTTGTCGATCGGCTCACCTTTGTTCAAGCGTGCCAGTGCGCCGTATTGCCACAAGATCGGTGCGGCATCCGAAAGAGTTCCTTCCAAACGCTCATGACGGCATTGCAGAGCACGATGACAAAGTTCCAAACGCTCGTCCAAAACGCGCCAGAACCGATCTATATCACGCGATATCGAACAAGCGGTACAGGCAACGTCCACCAAATTCAAAGTCACGACGCCCTGATTAAAACGTCCGTAATATTTCGGATCTCCGTTTTCATCGACATAGGGCGTCAAAAAGCTGCGACAGCCCATGCAAGTATAGCAATGTCCCTCGCCGTTTTTGTCGACTTTCAGCTTCAGCATGATCTTTTCGGAAATATAATCGGGCACCATGCGCTTGGCGGTACATTTTGCAGCAAGCTCGGTCAGATAATAATACGGCGAATCCTCATGAATATTATCTTCTTCCAAAACATATACAAGTTTTGGAAAAGCGGGCGTCACGTAGACACCCGACTCATTTTTGACGCCGGTGTAGCGTTGACGCAGTGTTTCTTCGATGATCATGGCAAGGTCTTTCTTTTCCTGTTCGCTTTTTGCCTCGCCGAGATACATGAATACCGTGACAAAGGGAGCCTGTCCGTTGGTGGTAAGCAGCGTTACCACCTGATATTGAATGGTCTGTAC
>CAYNXA010000143.1:0-5454 GCA_964401015.1 uncultured Oscillospiraceae bacterium | reverse complement strand
AACAGCAGTGCGGTATCATCGAGCGTGAGAATTACAATAAGCCGAAGTCTGAGGACGCTAAACAGCCACAATGCCCGCAGGATAAAGAAAAAGCAATCAAGGAGGCATTGAAGTTTTTTGGGATGGTTTAAATCTGGATTCGATGGAGCATATATGAGAGATACTAATTCGGAAATTACAACGGAAAACGGCAAAAAGATTATTGGTTCAAAGTTATTAGAAGAAATGCTTTCTGATAGAGATAGAAGCATTGAGAGAATTCGACTTGCAACTGAGATACGAAAAAAAGCAACTTGCAGCAAAGAATGAAACAGAGTATAACAATATTCCGATTCCAGATGAATTTTTGATATTCAAACACGAGCCACGCTCTGCAATGCATTGCTATGTTTCAGGTTTTACATTGGCTGATATGGATGGAACACCAAGATGTCGTTATGGTGCCATGGGAGCGCCTGCCTCGGTTTTACTTCCAACGCTGTACAGAGGTGAACTATGTGATTATGGGGAAACTGCTGGATATTCCTCACTTGGACGATTTATTCGCAAGCAATCAAATTGCAACTGTGATGAAAATAGGTATATAGAACTTCTGGTCTCACAAATGAGACAGCTTTGCTTTCATATTTTCTTGACTTCTTTCCACCAATACACGGAGTTTCCTTTTGGAGCACCTCTTGCTGGTATAATTGCTCAACACTATGGGTTGGATACACCATTTCTTGACCTAACAGATGATATCAAGGTTGCACTATTTTTTGCTTCTTGTAAGCACATGGGAAACAATAAATATCGCCCAATTGAGGAAATGGATTTATATGAATTGGGGAAATATGGAGTTCTTTATATTGGTACAGGACACCCTGAACATACACCCATAATAGGGTATCAGCCATTCTGTCGGTGTCATAGACAGCGAGGATTCTATTTTGACACTAATATAGTTTCTCCATGTTGGAATCACCCAATAGACTGTGATAAATTCTATTTTAATCGAACGCCAGAGTTAAGTCATCGGTTATACGAGTATTTTGACGGTGGTAAGTATTTATTCCCTGACGACGGATTATCAATGTTTGAAGACGAAATCAAACAAATTCGACATACGAAAATATTTCCTAAGGGTGCTTTCGATTCAGCATTTAATATCTTTAATCGTTATATCCGGCATAATTTACAAGAAAGCCTTACAGATAGTGAATTGTTGGACAGATTCCAAAACAAAGATTATGTACTCAAAGCATTAAAACGACAAGGTTATGAATTATGTTCACAATTACATATTCATACTGATAATGTTGAAACGATTGCAACACTAAATAACGCCTGGAATCCTGTTGAAATTGCGGAAAAAGAAGGCATAGAATACACACCTTTTGTTGTTGTTAGCTAAAATATCTAATTTATGCCAATACTTACTGTGCGTAATTGAAGTACTTCGGCATGATTTAAGGAGGGCGGATATGACCTATTTGATTTCTTGCGAGTTTAACATGGATACTGCCTGTGTGGAACTGAAATTCACCGATGGCAGTATTATTGCGATTGATACCATTGCCGTTGAGAACGAAGTAGCGGACAATATGTATCAGCGGTCAGAGCTGGATTATTTAATTTACAATGCTCCCTTGGAGTATGCCGATCTGATACTGAACGGCGATCCCGAAACGTATCTCAAAACTGTAACAGAATATAAGCCTTTAGACTAATCATAGAAGCAATGCCGCTTGCACCGACAGTATAAAGTCAGTGCAAGCGGCATTATTCACGTTGTATAATACTGCGCCTGTGCGTTCCATAATTCATGGTACTTGCCGCTCATATCAGATAGAAGTTCTTCATGCGAACCGTGCTGAACAATGTGACCGTTATCAAATACCACAATCTTATTGCAGAAACGGCACGAAGCCAGTCTGTGAGAAATATAAACAGTCGTTTTGTCTCCCGAAATCGCATTGAAATTTGAGTAAACTTCATATTCAGAAATTGGGTCGAGCGCAGCCGTAGGCTCGTCCAAGAGAATAAATGGTGAGTCTTTATAAAGAGCACGTGCCAGTGCAATTTTCTGAGCTTCTCCACCGGAAATCTCTATGCCGGATTGATCGTTACCCTTGTACAAATAGGTGTGTACACCCTCCGGCATTTCATGAAGCCTATCACCGAAATTTGCTTTCTGTAAGCATTCACGCACCTTATTTTCGTCAAAGATTTTGCTTGATGCAACAACTTCGCCGATCTTAAAGGAGAACAAGCTGAAATCCTGGAACACGACAGAGAATACAGACATATATTCATCATAATCATATTTTTGAACATTTACGCCATTCAACAGAATTTCACCTTCTGTCGGATCATAAAGGCGGCATAGTAATTTTATGAACGTGGTCTTTCCGGAACCGTTCATGCCGACGATTGCAAGCTTTTCTCCAATCTTGAATTTGAGATTTACATTTTTCAACGCATATGCTTCTGTATTGGGATATTTGAAGCTGACATTCCGAAACTCTACATAGTATTCATTATCATCACGCTTTTCGACCGTCAAGGAACCTTGATACATATTGTTCGGAATGTCGAAGTAAGAGAAATAACGTTTCAGATAATGGTTATTGTCAAATGCCGACTGGATTGTCCTGACAACATTTATCAGAGTTTCAGCAAGCAGCATGATACAAGTCACATACTTTGCAATTGAGCCGATCGTTATGCCTCCTTGCAAGGCAGCATAGATCAGAACTGCGTAGATACCAAATTTTAATGCCGTATTCAGAATGGTTACAGGAAGCGTCCATGCTGCTTTTTTATATGAGTTTTTCAGCGCACGCTCGTAATAGTCCCTATCAAGTGCCAAATAGGAATCACCAAGAAAATCCCCCATGTTGTAAAGACGGATATCCTTTCCGGCTCCGTAATGCTCAATATAGTTAAGAAAGTGTTCGGAAAGGATATTCATATCAACAGAAGATGCATTGAAATCCCGATTTAGATCATTTGTCTTTTTAGTTGCATATATCTGGATAATCAGTGTTATGAACACTCCTGCTACGATGATGAGCTTAAAACCAACCGGAACGGATGAAATAGTAAAAAACGAAACTGTCAGTACGATGGATGCAATTATTTTTGTTACTTGCCCTGTAAACCGCTCAATATGTTGATACAAATAGAACAAATTCTGTCCCGTTTGACTTTCACGCCGAACACGATAGCGGAGTCTCGTAACTTCCGGATTTTCAATAGATTCGTAAGCCATCTGCATAGCTTTTTCTGAATATGACCAATCTTCATTTCTCCACGTTGCGCTGTATGCAACACTTTTTTCGGAAGAAATATAGGTGTTCAGAAGATTAACCATGAACACAATGCCCACCGTGAGTGCCACATAAAGAATAACCGTTTCCACAGAAGCTTTGGCGATCAGTGAATCAATAACCTTGGCAGAGAAATAAATCGGAACATAGCCAATAATTGATGAAAGAAATGCGTTCACAATCAACAGTACAGTATATTTTCTGTTTACTTGGAAAGTATATTTTGCTGCCCGTCTTAAAACTTGAAAATGTTCACTGAGTTTCATTCGCTATCGCCTCCTTCCATATCATCTTTATACCAGCAACTTTGTATGTCAAATAATTCTTTATACTTTCCGTTCGCAGCAATTAACTCTCGATGTGTACCTTCTTCTGTGATGTTACCGTTTTCAAGAAGAATAATTCTGTCACAAAATGATGTCGAAGCAAGTCTATGGGAGATAAACAACGAGGTCTTATTCTTCGCCATAACATTAAATTCGTTGTATATCTTACTTTCAGCAATAGGATCAAGTGCTGCTGTAGGCTCGTCCAAAATCAAAAGAGGGGCATCTTTGTAAAGAGCACGGGCAAGCATCAGTTTTTGTGCTTCACCGCCGGAGAGTTCGGTTCCGTTTTCGTGAACCTTTTTGTTTAACTTCGTATGGATACCATCGGGGAGCGCATCGATCTTTGCGCCTAACCCTGCTTGACGTATACAAGATTCCGCTTTTTTCAAGTCAGTTTCTGCTGTGCTTTTTCCGGAAACCGTTTCAGCAAGAGAAAAGAAAGCTGTTCGTATCTCTTGAAAAACAGGAGAGATCAACTTGTAATAGTCTTCTCGCTTAAAATCAAACAACGGAATACCGTTGAAAAAGATTTCGCCAGATGTGGGTCTGTAGAGACCGCATAGCAGTTTCACAAGCGTGGTTTTACCGGCGCCGTTAAGTCCAACCAACGCAAGCTTTTCACCGCTTTTAATTTTAAGTGACAGATTATGAATAGTGTCTTGCTCAGCACCATCATATCGGAAGCTAACATTTCTGAACTCAATCTCCGGAACTGTGTTCAGATGAACTGCAGCTTTGGCAATTCCGCTTCCATCATATTCCGGATAATCTACAAATTCTCTAAAATCGCACAGCTTAAGGCTCACCGTATTAGCCTTATTCCAACAAGAGATGATACCGCCCACCCATGATGCGAAGGAAGATATAGCAGCAAAATAGAGAACAAATTGATCAATACCGATTTCGCCGTTGTAGAACATATGGATTAAAAGTGCATACGCTCCACCGTCACGAATAAGAATTACAACTAAATCAGCGATACGAGAGAGAAAGCTCTTTTTTACAGTAGTTCTATCCCATTTTGCCCTTTGTTCGGACAAATCACGATAACATTCACGAAGCCAGGATGCCATGCTGTAAATGCGAATATCCTTGGCCGCTGTAAAATCGTCGGGAAGTTTCTCAACATGACCGAGCTTTTGATTCAAATCGGTCATGTAACTTCTATGAGCATATTCCCATTTGTTATAGGCTTTGACAGAGAGGATATTAACAATAGGCGCAACTGTCAATATCGGAACCAGCCAAGGGCTTGCAAAAGAGATCACCGAACCGAAAAGTATGTAGCCCAAAAGGTTCTCAATCATTCCGAAACCGCTATATACAATGTCAGTAAGCGGCTGAACGCCATCCCACATCTGCGTGGCAATACTTGCTCTGTTAGCAAGATCACGAACTCCCTTCTGTTCATAGGTTTGATAGAACATAGAAAGTTGTTTCCTTGTTACAAGATCGGTCATTTTATAGCAGTATATCCCAAGTGTCGAATTCCTGATATGCCCAAGTGCTTGAATAATAATATATCCAAGCATAATCAACAGCATAACAATTCCTATCGATAACAACGAATGGTTGAGCGTTTGACCGTTTGTTACCTCTGATACTATCGCAAAGGTGGAGACAAGCCCCTTTGCTCGTGCCGATCTGGAACATGAGCTTGTGATGTTAGACGATGATATGAAGCCGGAAGCTCTGCCCCAGACCAACAACATCAAGGCGATCATCACAGCGGAGCTGCCGATGGATTTGGAGAAAAAGGGACAACAGAGCTATCAAGGTGATTTGTATGTGCGCTTCATCGGCTTGGGCAATGG
>CAYNXA010000142.1:0-5495 GCA_964401015.1 uncultured Oscillospiraceae bacterium | reverse complement strand
CTAACGAGTTTTGAGTAAAAAGCGGGTATAAGGCTATTTTTGGCACTACTTTTTTTGTTACAAAAACCGATTATGTATGCAAAAAAAGTGGAAATGTTAAAAAAAAGTTTAAAAAAAAGTGATAAAATTGTGAAAACGATAACCAAACGATTGACAAATATTCGGGGGGGGTATAATCTATTTATATAATTATTATACCAAAGCCTATTTGCTGTTTTAAAAAAATTACTTCAACGTATGATTTTTTGATAGGCAAAAACACGAATTTTTTTACACGAATAAATAAATACGAATCATTGTATATATAAAAAGTGAGGATCGAGGTGGGAAAACAATGATTAAAAAAGTACAATTGATATTAATTTTCGTTTGCGTAGCAATGGCGTTCGGTGGGATAGCATTCTACGGTATTTTGCAAACGGAAAACAATTTAGAAGAAAATGTAATCATTAATATCGACGGTGATGCTCACGAAACTTTCAAAGCCGAGTTAACGGGCTTCTATCCCGGCAAATCGCAAGAATATACGATAATGTTTACCGGGGAATTAGCCGAAAATTATAAAGTAACCATTGAATTTGTCGACGACAAAAAGAATTCTACGCTCGAAGAATATTTAGAAGTCACGATACTTACTCCCGACAAAAAAATCGAAAAAACGCTAAAAGAATTGCTTAACGGGGGCAGAATCGATCTTGGTGTGGGGGCGACCGAAATAAAGTTAATTTATCACATGTCCGAGCAGACCGGAAACGAAGCGCAGGGCACGACCGCCGATTTTTATGTAAGCGTTACGGCGACCAACAATCAATGAAAATGGGAAACGAAACAAGTAGCGGAAAGAACAATTTATTAAAGAACGTGCTGAAAGTCGGCGGGGACGTATTGCTTTTTTTGGTAGTTGCAATTGCGTTATTCGTGCTTATCGTCAGCATTGCGGCGAAAAAGGATACCGATGGAACGGCGACCGTGTTTGGTACACAGCTCCGTTTTGTGCAATCCGATTCTATGGCGCCATGTGATTTAACGGACGTTAGCGGTTTTGAAATAAAAAGCATACCGGTTAAGTCGTGCGTATTCATCGAAGTTGTTCCCGAGGACGCCGAAAAGAAAGCCGAATGGTACAAAAAACTGAAAGTGGGTGACGTTTTAACGTTCAAATACGTTTACACCAAGCAAGAAACGATAACTCACCGTATTATCAGTATAAAAGATAACGGCACGGGCGGATATTTTATCACACTCGAGGGCGACAACAAAACGTCGGAGAGCAATCTTTTAACGCAAACAATAAACACGTCGAATACGGACGGCTTTAATTATATAATAGGAAAGGTTACCGGGCAAAGCTACGCACTCGGCCTATTGGTATATGCGTTTAAAACTCCGGTCGGCATCGTTTGCTTAATCATTGTTCCTTGTTTAATAATAATCGTTTTCGAAGTTTTGCGCATTGTTCGCGTGTTCGGCGGCGAAAAGAAAGAAAAAATTAAAGCAGAGCAAGAAAAACAAGCCAACGAAATCGAAGAGTTAAAACGTCAGCTTGCCGCATTACAAAAGGGCGGGGCAACGACCGAAGCACAGGCAGGCACTGCAACACCCGAAGCACCGACAAGTGTGGCGGAAGAGTCTGCAAGCACGGCAACAGTTGAAACAACCGCGGAAATACCGTCGGATAAAACCGACGTTGAATAAATGAAAACAGAAGGTGAAAGTGATGTATACGTTAATGATAATTTTTATCATCTTGGCTATCGTTATAGGCTTATTCAGCGTGTTTATCGTCGGCAGAGAGTTCGTTCTTGACGAAAACGCTCGCCGCAAAAACGCCGCACCCGACGGACAAACGTCTGTTGCGACCGAAACGGCTGCTCCGGTAATTGCGCCTGTAATCGCTCCGGTAATTGCGCCTGTAATTGCGCCCGAAGTTGCGGCCGCACCGATTGAAGCAGTCGAAGCGGTTGAAACTGTTGAACCCGAAGCGGAGGAAGTTGCTCTAACCGAAGCGGTAGACGACGGCACCGTTGCGTTTTCTACGGGCTCGCAGACTTTGGACGAGAAATATTTGGAGCTTATTCCGGAATACAAGGGCTATTACGACGAAATCGTGCGTTGCGCCATGGCGGTTGAGGGCAGTAAACGTCATAAGACTGCCGCTTACGAAGAGTATAAGGTCGGTGCGAGCCGCCTTGTAAGGCTTAAGATTAAGCGTGGCGTCGTGTTATGCGAACTCGTCATTCCCAATCTCACGTTCAAAAGTTACATAAGCAGCAGCGGCGTGGCAATGAAGCAAGCCCCCGCTACCATAAAGGTTCTTGACGAATCCACCCTTAATGCCGTGAAAGACAGTATCGGTATAGCGGTTAGGGCTATCGAAGAAGAAAAAGCCTATAAAAAAGAACAGGCGCGAATTCGTCGTAGGCAAAACCGCGCGGCGGCAAAAGAGGCGGCTGCAAAAGAAGCCGAAGAAACTGCCGAAGAAGCGGCTGAAGAAATCGCTGAAGAAACGGCGGCGACAGTGGCTCCCGAAACCTCGACCGTAGCGCCCGAAACGACGGCTATGCCCGAAGTCCCTGAAGAAACGGCTGAAGAAATCGCCGCAACCGAAATCGAAGCCGCGGAAGAGATCACCGACGAGGCTACGACGGCATCCGAAGAAACTGCCGAAGAATCTGCCGAAGAAACCGCCGAGGCTGAAACCGACGAAGCAATAGTAGTCGAAAAGGCGCCTGCGGACGGTTTAAGGAGAGCGTCTGTAATAGAAGAAACTATTACGGAATAAAATTAAGTATCTATTCGATCGGTCTATTCGATCGTCGTATAAGATAAATATAAACAAGGAGGACATTCAAAATGGGAAAAAGCAAAGTCAGAACATTGCTGATGGGTTGCGTAATGATAATGTTATCTGCCGTAATGATAGTCGGCGGCTCTTATGCGTTATGGAGCGATAGCGTTAACGTAAACACGCATCTTTCGGCAGGCACACTTGAAGTAACACTCACGCGTACCTATCTCGAAAAGTACACTCTTGGCGAAGATATGTACATGGCAACGGCAACCGATTCTACCGAAGTTGAAGACGTAGAAAATCTTTTCGGTATGGAAGAAGGCGAACTTATCGTACCTACTTCGTCATACGCTGCAAGACTTAAACTTACGAATGCGGGCGATGTTGCGATCGACTATACAATAAAGGTCAAAACCAACAGCGAAACCAGCGGCGAAGAACTTGCAAAACAAGTAAAGATCTATATCGGAACCGGCACGGTAGGAAGCGTTGTTTACGAAGAAGGTAAATTCTTTGCGACCGAAGAAGACGGCGTTGTTTCTTATACCGAGTTCGAAATCGGAAGAGGCGTTATGGACGCAACCGTAACCGAAACCGAGTTTTGGGTAAAGATCGTATTCGAAGATTTGCCCGAAAACAACGAAGCAAAAGAACAAGACTTGTATTTCGATTTGTTAATAGAAGCTACTCAAAAAACCACTGCAAACGTAGCGTAATAACAAATTGTTCATTGCCTATATCTGGCAAAAAAATTAAGGAGATAATTAAATAATGAAAAAGACTATGAAGAGAAGCATTGTTACATCGGCGATTTTGGCTATCGCACTTTGCACGAGCCTTATTGCCGGCGGTACATTTGCTCTATTTACTTCTGAAAGTAAGGTAAACGTTGCCGTAACTTCAGGTAAAGTTAACGTTGTTGCAGAAATGAAAGACCTTAGCCTTTATTCACCGAAGGCTATCGATCAAAGCGGTAACGTTACCGATGCAACCAATGCGGCAAGCACTAATTTCGCAAACGGCGGTATGGCAACGCTTGAAGACGGCACTCTCACCCTTACCGGCGTAACCCCGGGCGACAAGGCAAGCTTCAATATAGTTGTTACTAACTACAGCAACGTAAGCGCTAAGTATCGCACGGTTGTATCTTGCGAAGCAGATGATGGTTTGCTTGAAGGTCTTAATGTTACCATTGGCGGCGAAGCATACGACGGACTTACCAAAGTTTCCGATTACGCACTTTTAAATGCCGCAGGTGAAGTTGCTACCGTTTCCGTAACCGTAGAATTACCTGCAACTGCCGGCAATTTATATCAAAATAAGACTTTCAAGTTTACTTATAAAGTAGAAGCAGTTCAGGGCAATACCGATACTGAAGATCCCGATCCTAACACCGTTTATATTTATAATGCAAACGATCTTATGGCGCTTCAATCGATGACCGGTTTATCTCGCGTTGAATTTTTGAACAACATAGATATGGAAGGCTATGATTGGCAAGGTCTTAAGGGCGGCACGTACGGTCTCAATTTCGCCGGTAGCGGCGTTGAATTTTATGGCAGAGGTTTTGCTATTTCCAACCTCGCTAAGCCTTTTATTGGTGCTACCACTTATAACGCAAAAATCGACGGCTTGACCATTAAGGATTCGGAAATGGATGCTTTCGACGCTGGTGGCGGTTGGTATGTTAACGGTGCGTTCGTTGCATATGCAAACCAGTGTGACGTTGAATTAACGAATTGCGAATTAAACAACGTAGAATTAAACGAAAATGCTAAATATGGTGGCGGCTTTGTGGCTTACTTCGGTGGCGATGATACCGACGGCAAAACCCTCACTATCGACGGTTGTAAAGTTATCAACAGCAAGGTTACGGCGCAAGGTTCCGTCGGCGGATTTGCAGGTCACCTCTCCCTTTCGAACGCTGAGATCAAGAATTGTTCCGTAAAGAACACCACCGTTTCGGCGAAAGACGATAGTTGGAGAGTAGGTTCCGTCGTTGGTACGATCCAAACCGCTATGACTATTAACGCAACGGAGTCGACCGGAAACACTCTCGAAATGTGGGATATCAATAACCCCACACAACAACTTTCCGACAACCCCGGTCATGAGCTCTTTGGCAGAATAGTTGCACCCGGCTCGCTTACGATGGGTGGTTCGTCTTACGTAACCTCTTCATACTTTGCTTCGATTCTTACGGCAAGTAACAACGTTACGCTCGATAAAGACTACGTTGTAGTTGACAGTTGGACTCCGATTTATCCCAATCAAGACTACGTAATAGACGGTAATGGTAAGAGTATATCCGGCTTGACTGCTGCTTTTGCACGCGGCTGGTATTCTTTGACAATAAAGAATTTGACCATTAAAGATTCTACTATCGGCGATTACAATGACCCGCAATCCTATATTTATGCAGGCGCATTTGTCGACGTAATGGGCTCAGCAAGTTTAGGCAGTATTCTTACTTTAGAAAACTGCCACTTGACAAACACTACCGTCGGCGATGGCAATGCTAAGTTTGCCGGTGCTTTAGTAGGTTATAGTTGCAATAAAGGCAACGTTACGATTTCCGGTTGCACTATTGATGAATATTGCGAAGTAAAAGCAAGCAGCGAAGCTAATCTTGGCGGCATTATCGGTTTTGTTCAAAGAACTTCCGGTGCCGAGTATAAGATAGAGAATTGTACTGCTAAGGCTA
>CAYNXA010000141.1:0-5572 GCA_964401015.1 uncultured Oscillospiraceae bacterium | reverse complement strand
CTTCTTGCCGGAGTAGTAGGCTTAAATGTTTTTACTGCCATGTCTCAATACTCCATTTCTCGATGACGTTGGAAGCGGCCGGCGTATCCCGTCGGGTCATCGTCCGACGGCGCTCTTTTTGATTCGATTTTGTATCGGGCGGGTAAACTGTCGTTTACACATTCGCTCGGTCGAATCGGCGCGCTTCGTTCTGAACGACCGATTGGTCTTGCAGTCCGACGGTTTCTCGCAAAAAAGCGGGAAAGGCGGGACTTACATCATGCTGTCGAAGAATTCGATGGTCTTGGAATCTTCGGTCAGCGTAACGATTGCCTTTTTCCATTCGCCGGTCTTGCCGATGTGGTAGCCGACTCTTCTGGTCTTGGCTTTCATGCTGATCGTGTTTACCTTGGCAACCTTTACACCGAAGAGCTCTTCGGCTGCCTTCTTGATTTCGGTCTTGTTGGCGCCGTCGGCAACTTCAAAGGTATATGCCTTGTTCGAAAGTCTGTCCATGCTGTCTTCGGTTATGATGGGGCGAATGATGATATCGTGAGCTGTTTTCATTTTGCGTAAACCTCCTCGATAACCTTCACGGCAGCCTCATCAACGATGAGCTTGTCGTATTTTACGATGTCATACGCATTGATCGTGCCGGGGATTGCGGTCTTGACGCCGGGAATGTTGGCGGCCGACTTAACGATCTTCGCGTCAACTTCGGCTGTTACGATGAGAGCCTTCTTGTCGGCGCCCAAAGCGTTCAGCATATTGACGATCGTCTTGGTCTTGTATTCGGGAGCCGAGATCTTGTCGACTACAATCAGTTCGTTATCGTTTACCTTGGCGGAGAGAGCCGACGTAAGAGCGATTCTCTTCACTTTCTTGTTGATGCTTACTCTCCAGCAACGGGGCTTCGGGCCGAGAGCCACACCGCCGTGTGTCCATTGAGGAGAACGGGTAGAACCCTGTCTTGCGCGGCCGGTACCTTTCTGTTTCCAAGGTTTTGCGCCGCCGCCGGATACTTCCGCACGGGTGAGCGTGCTCTGTGTACCCTGTCTTTGATTCAAAAGATAGGCGCGGATTACGGAATGGAGGACTGCTTCGTTTACTTCGATACCGAATACTTCGGCGGAAAGTTCGATGGTGCCCTTTTCCTTGCCTGCCATATCATATATTGCAACGTTTGGCATTGTGTTTCCTCCTCTGTCGATTATTTAACTGCCGAGCGGATAAATACGATGCCGCCGCGGTTGCCGGGCACTGCGCCCTTGATCGCGAGGAGATTCTTTTCCGCATCGATCTTTACAACGCTCAAATTGAGGGTTGTAACCTGTTCGTTACCGTACTGACCCGCCATCTTCTTGTTCTTGAAGATGCGGGACGGAGTCGAGTTGGCACCCATAGAGCCGACCTGACGATGTACGGGGCCCGTACCGTGGGTCATTCTCAGGCGATGGTGATTCCAACGCTTGATCGCGCCGGTGTAACCGTGACCTTTGGTAATGCCCGTTACGTCAACCTTTTCGCCGGCTTCAAAGATGTCTGCCTTTACTTCGTCGCCCACATTGAGAGCGGCGCAATCGTCGAGGCGGAATTCCTTGAGGTGCTTTTTGAAGGGAACATTAACCTTTGTGAAATGTCCTTTTGCGGGCTTGGTGATCTTCTTTTCGGAAAGATCCGTAAAGCCGAGCTGAACCGCTTCGTAGCCGTCGTTTTCAAGCGTTTTCTTTTGAACGACAACGCAGGGACCTGCTTCGATCACGGTTACCGGAATGACATTGCCGTTTTCGTCGAAAACCTGCGTCATACCGAGTTTTTTACCGATAATACCTTTTTTCATACTGTTTTCCTCCTTAGGTTATTGGTTGACCGTTTGGATTAGCGCAAGCGCTTCGATCAACATGACCTTGTGATGCGAAAGGCATCACTGCGACGGTAAAAATCGCAGCTTATAATTTTATCTCAATCTCAACGCCTGCCGGAAGTTCGAGGCTCATGAGAGCTTCGATAGCTTTCTGGGAAGGATTCAAGATATCAATAAGTCTCTTGTGGGTACGGAATTCGAACTGTTCTCTCGAATCCTTGTACTTGTGAACCGCACGCAGAATCGTAACGATTTCCTTGTCGGTCGGGAGCGGAATGGGACCGGACACCTTTGCGCCGTTTCTCTTGGCGGTTTCCACGATCTTTTCGGCTGCCTGATCGATCAAAGTGTGATCGTACGCTTTGAGTCTGATTCTGATTTTTTCCTTTGCTGCCATTGTTTTGCCTCCTTATCAAAAGTATTTGCCCGCGACTCCGTGCAAAATGAAATCGAGTCGGGGAAGCTTTGAAATGTGGCACAGCATTTTTCGGACACTCTGCCGGGTGTTTCGTATTACACCCAAAAGAAAACCGGATCTTTTCGCCGCTCCCTTTTACCAAAAGAGCACGAAACCATCCGGACGCACGACAATCTTTACAAAAGCCCGCAAAATCCCCATACGAAAGGGAAAGCGCAGGTCTATCTTCGGGCGTACACCGCACGCGGCGCCGTTCCCGATTGAATGTTTTATAAAGAAAGTCTTGCCGTACAGCACCAATCGGCGAAACGGTCTTCGGGTCCGCTTGAAGAAAACCCTGCCGTATCGTCGGCGCTGCCTGTGACCGACTTTGCTGTCGCCCGGTTATCGGACATACTCTGCGGAAATTACCGTCCGTTCGGACGCAACCTCCCGCTTCATCGCACATCAAGCTTTGTTAGTATACCATATTGCCGCCCGTTTTGCAATAGTCGGCGTCAAGTTTTTTATGAATTTTTTGTAAATTATTTTAAGTCTTTTTTTCGAGCCTTTCTTCGACAGCTTTTTCACTCCGCTCGCCTTATAATGAGCAAAAAGCTTTCCCTTTTCACTCTTCACTCTTCTCTTCTTCACTATTCTCTTCTTCACTATTCTCTTTTTTTCCGGAGGTTCTCATGCTCCTCAAATCCCCCGCCGCCTTGCGCGCTCCCGCCCGACCGTCCGAACGTCCCGCCCCCTTGCATCGCTTGCGACAAAAAGCGCGCATTTTTCTTTCCTCATTATATAGGCTGCACCGGCGCTTCGCCGCGCGTGCCCGAAAAGTCGCTTTGCCGCTTCTGCACATTCTCGGTGGCATGCTTGCGGCTCGGATCCCCTTGCCGTTCGGGCTGTATCCCTGCGGGATCGCCTTGGTCTGCGCCGACCGCCGCCATACCCTTTATTCCTGTATCGGCTCTGCGGCCGCTTCGCTCTTTTTGCCCGCCTACGGCGGCGTGTATTGTGCGGCAGCACTTCTGGTCGGGTTTCTGCGCGCCTATTACACGCGCGGACATTTTGACGAATCGACGCGCCGACGCACCCAGCTTGCCGCTCTTACGGGACTTACGTGCGGAATCCTCGGCACATTCTTTTCGGGCGGCGATCCCGTTTTCTTACTGCGTTGTGCCGCCTGTGCCATCTATCTTCCGCTCCTCACCGCCTGTTTTTGTCGTCTGCGCGAAGAAAAAGGAACCTTATCCCGCGATTTTTCGCTACGGGACGGCATTTTGTATGCTTGCGCCGCCCTCTTTACGCTTGCCGCCGCGCGATTGTCCTTTCCGCTTCGGTCTACCGCCCCCTCGTCGGTTTCCTATTATCCCGCCCTCACGGTCGGAACGCTCTTTACTCTTTTCGCTTCGCAAAGCGGCAAATTGCACGGTTTGGCGATTGGACTTCTTTGCGGCGTTTGTTCGGGCTCGCTCCCTTTCGCCGCCTCTCTCGGAATCGGCGGATTTATCGGCGGGGCGATTGGTTGCGGACGCAAACGGCTGATGCTTCCGCTTTTTTGGCTTTCGGTCTGTGCCGTCATGCTTGTTTCTTTTCCGCTCGGCGCCTACAACGCTTCGATCGCCATTCTTGTCGGAACGCTTCTCTGCATACCCCTGTCGGAGATACTCGCCGTGTCGCGCAAAAAACGCTCCCATAACGACCCGCGCCCTTGTTCCGACTCTTGTGCTTTCCGTTCCGCCGCTCCCGACTCGTTTCCCGTTTCGACTCGTGTTTCGGCTCGTGTTTCGAACGCAGCATCGGATTTTCCTCCCCCGCGAAACGCCGTCCCCGCCGACACCCACGGCAACGCCCATGCGGACAACTTTCTTTTTTCGCCGCCGCATTCTTTTCCCCACTCGCTCGATTCTTCGACCCGCCGTCTGTCGTCGACCTTTTCGTCGGTGTCCGAACTGCTTTTCAACGTTTCAAGCAAACTGCGCTATCCCGCCGTCGACGAGGTGCGGGGGATGGTTCGGACGGTCTGTTCGGAAATTTGTTCGACTTGTCCCACGCCGTGTGAGGCGCGCGGCTTTTGTTCGTCCCTTGACGACAGCGTCGAAGAAGCAATGGTCGCCCGCCTGTGCGGCGGCGGACTGACGGTCGGCGATCTGCCGAAAGACTTTTGCAACGCCTGCGCTTACGGACAAGTCGCGCGAACGGTCGAACAGCTCAACGCGGGCTACGCTTCTCTTTTGAATCGCAATTTCAATGAAAACAAACTCGAAATTTTAGCATCGGAGTATACTGCCATGGCAAGACTTCTCAAACATACCGCAAACAAAGCACAAGCCGACGGGACGCCCGACCCGATTCTCACCGCCGCCGTAACACGCGCCCTTTCTGCCGTCGGTATACGATTTTCTTCAGCTTGCGTCTACGGTCGGCGGCAAAAGATCGTCGATGTATACGGCGTTTTGCTCGAAGGTTTTCCGTGTACCGCGTCGGAAATCACCGAACGTCTCGGAAAAGTTTGTTCGCTTCCTCTGACCGAACCGGAATTCATCGGCGTCGGCAAAAAAGCAACCATGCGACTGCGTCAAGCGCGAAAATTGCATATCGAATACGCCCGCGCGATCGGCGCGAAAGGGGAAAACACCGTCAGCGGCGACAGCGTGAGTTTTTTCGAAAGCGACGATGACCGTTTTTATGCGCTCATTTCGGACGGAATGGGCAGCGGACGCAGCGCGGCGCTGACCTCACGCCTTACGGCTTTATATGTCGAAAAGCTCTTGACTTGCGGCACGCACAAAGCCGTCACCCTCGAATTGCTCAACGATCTGCTCCTGTCCAAAAGCGACGAAAGCTTCGCGACGGTCGATCTGTTGGAAGTCGATCTGTTGTCGGGTGAGGCTTGTTTTGTCAAAGCGGGGGCGGCACCCGCCTATATTCTGCGCGCCGCCAAATTGTATAAGATCGCTTCGTGTACCCCGCCCGCGGGAATCGTGCGGAGTTTTAATGCCGAAAGCACAAAGTTTTCCTTGGAGGACGGCGATACGGTTTTGATGTTGTCCGACGGTATCGTGCAATCGTACGACGAATTGCCGTGGCTGTCCGATATGCTCACCGCCGAGGCGGCACAAGATCCCGCCAAATTGGCAAATCGGATCCTTGCCAAAGCGAAAAAGACCGCCGTCCGCGACGACGATATGACCTGTGCCGTTTTGCAAGTTGCCCGACGCGCCTGACGGTGAGTGACCCCGCGCCTTGCGACGCACCTGCGGTGAGCGTTCCCGCCCCTGCGGGGCGCGCATGAGATTCGCGTCGGTGCAAATTTGACAATCCCT
>CAYNXA010000140.1:0-5584 GCA_964401015.1 uncultured Oscillospiraceae bacterium | reverse complement strand
TCATTTGGCACCCACTGTATAATGCGGATTTTTGCATTTATGCGGTGTTGCCATAGAGTAATTATATACGATAACAGCGAAAAAAACAAGTGGTTTTGCCGCGTTTTTCAAAAAAACAGACAGAACAAAAAAGTATAACGATTCTACGATTTGCATGAAAATTTTCACTTTTTGAACGATTGCGCTTGATAACCGACGAAAAATCAATATAATAGTAGGTGAAGAGCAAAGCATTCTCAAGGTAAAAAATTATACAGACGAGGTACAAGACCGTGATTACTTGTAAAAAAAAGCCATCGCGTTTTCGTTCGATGAAAAAACGCCGCATTGGTGTCGCTGGAAAACGACGAAAACGAATTTGTCGGGATACCGACCGATATTTTTAAGTTTTCCTGTCGCGACGAGTCGGGCGTACAGCATATTCTCTTCGCAAGCGAGATGATAGCAAAATCGGTCGAGTCGAGCGAAACCGCTTTTTCGTGTACCTATGTGTCGAGCGACATTTCGGTAACCGTCGGTTGCACTATCGACGAAGAGATTGCTTGGCATATTACGACCGATGTGCCCGATACGCTTGTTTGCGAATGGGTCAAGTATCCGCAGATCGTTGTCAACCGCGATTTTGCCGAGCGGTGCGGAAACGCCAAACTTTTGTGGGGATTGAACGAGGGGCCTTGATTGACGATATCGGTCGTTGCGAATCCTGTATCGGCTACGGCGAACCGACCTATCCCGGCAAAGGACTTTACGGTGTGTATCCCACCGCGGTCGAAACGCAGTTTATGGCGTATTATAACGAGAAAGGCGGCTTGTGTTTTGCCGCCCACGACCCGCAGGATCACGTAAAGGGAATCAGCTTCTATCCGTTCGGCGAGGACGGCGTTATGCAGGAATTTATGCATTTTTGCGGAGCAGAGTTCGGGCAAACGTATCGCATGGCATATCCCATGGTCATGCGCTTCTTCCGGGGCGATTGGTACGACGTGGCGGAAATTTACCGCACATGGTTCGAAGAACAAAACCGCACCGAATTTGTGCCGATCACGAAAAACGAAAATCTACCCGCATGGTACGGCGAATCGCCGATCATCATAACCTATCCCGTTCGCGGCTTGCATGATATGGACGAAATGACGCCGAATAAGCTGTATCCGTATATGAATGCCATGCCGCATATCGAACGTCTCGAAAAAGAACTGAACAGCAAGATCATGTCATTCTCATGCATTGGGAGGGCACAGCTCCGTGGGCACCGCCGTATGTGTGGCCGCCTTTCGGTGGGTAAGCCGAATAGCAAAAGTTCATCGACGCGCTTCATGCGCGCGGTGACGTGGTCGGTGTTTATTGCAGTGGTCTCGGCTGGACCGAACAAAGCAATCTTGTCCCGGAATATAACAAAAAAGCTGAGTTTGATGAAAAGGGTCTTGCCCGTTATATGTGCGCCTCTCCCGAACAGGACCTTCCGTACAGTAATATATGCCGCGAACAGCGTTCGGGGTACGATATGTGTCCGACGCAGAAGTTTACGACCGAAGTCTTGAAAACCGAGGTGTCGAAGATTGCTTCTTCCGGCATCGATTATATCCAACTTCTCGACCAAAATCACGGCGGCAATGCCTATTTCTGTTACAGCCGTAAGCACGGACACCCGCCGGTTCCCGGAAAATGGCAGACCGACGCGGTGAAAAAATTGCTCGGCGAGGTCACGGGCGTTGCCGATAAGACCGTTTTGTTCGGCTGCGAATCGGCGGCAGAATCGTTTATCCCGCAGCTTTTGTTCAGCGACAATCGCTATAACATCAATTTCGGTATCGGTATACCGTGCCGGCGTATGCGTATGTGTTCCATAAATACGTGAACAATTTCATGGGCAACCAAGTCAGTACGCATTTTCATCACGATAAATCGCCCGAAAACTTGCAACTTCGTATCGCTCATTCGTTTATCGCGGGTGATATGCTGACTTTAGTGATCAACCAAGACGGTGCGATCATCTGGAACTGGAGCACGCGTTTTGCTTCGCTTCCCGACCAACAAAAAACAAAGGACTTTGTAAAAACTTTGAACGCATGGCGGCGCGGTGCGGGTAAATCGTATTTGCACAGCGGACAAATGCAAAAGCCGTATGCCGTGACTTGTTCGAAACGCTTATTTTCGCTGAATACCGGCGGAGAAATTGCCGTCGACAAAGTATTGACAAGCGCGTGGGTGAGTGCGAACGAAACGGGGAAAATCGGGCAATTCCTTGTGAATTATACCGATGAAAAAACAACCTGCACCGTCGCACTTGCGAACGATAAGCACTTTTTCTTAACAAAACTTGACGGTACGAAAGTCGAACTTTCGGGCGAGAGTGAAATCGAAATCGCGCCTCGCACGGCGCTGTTGCTCGAATCGTTTTGAGCGGTGACGTACGACGAACGGCAAAATCGGAACATGGAACAATCGAAAGGAATCTATCCGAAATGAATAAAGCAAACTATGTCGACCCGATGATCGGAACAGTCGGCGATGAACAGGATTCCAGCTTTCACGGCGGCGGCAAAACGCATCCCGGCGCCACACTTCCCGGCGGTATGGTTCAGCTGTCTCCCGATACGGTGACCGGCGGCGACAACGGCACCGGCTATAATTATTGTCAAAATGCGATCGAAGGCTTCAGCTTCAACCATATGAGCGGAATCGGTTGGTACGGCGATCTGGGCAATTTACAGATCATGCCGATCGTCGGTGAAACCGACCTGCGCAGCGGCAGTAACGAAGAAGTCCCGATGAGAAAAGGAAAAAACGGTTGGAAATCGCCTTTTTCTCATGAAAAAGAAAAGGCGCGGGCGGGCTGCTATGCGGTCGAGTTGGAACGCTACGGCGTTTTTGCCGAAGCGACGGTCACCGGATATACCGGCTGGTTGCGCTTTACTTATCGGGACAAAAATCGCAAAGATGTCGGAATACTTCTGAATTTTTCGCGCTGTATAGCGGGACATGCGGATTTCGAATCGATCGATATTCTCGATGACCGCCGTATCGAAGGGGAAATTCGTTGTACACCCGACGGCGGCGGATTCGGACGCGGAGCGGGCGGCATTTCCTATACGCTTTATTTCGCGCTGGAATTTTCCGAAGCGATGAAAGATTTTCGCTTTTTTGCCGATGAAGAATATGCGGACAAAAATTTGCGGCATTTCGAACATACCGACGCGGGACTGAAAGTTACTTTTGCCGAAAAGGTCGATGCGCCGATCGTTTTGAAATGTGGTATATCGTATGTGGACCTTGCGGGCGCGCGCAACAATTTGCATGCCGAAACCGACGCGCTCGGCTTTGATTTCGATGCGGTTGCGAAAAACTCATTCGAAAAATGGGAAACGGCTTTGAGTACTCTTTCGATTGAGGGCGATGACGAAACCGACAAAACGATTTTCTATACGTGCCTGTACCATGCCCTTCTCGACCCGCGAACCGCCACCGATGTCGACGGACGATTCTCGGCAGACGGAAAAACGCATACGGCAAGCACACACACCCAACGTACCATGTTCAGCGGTTGGGACGTCTATCGGAGTGAATTTCCGTTGCTTACGCTTCTTCGTCCTCAAATCGTTCGAGACGAAGTCCGTTCACTTTTGACGACCGCCGAAAGCAAAAATTCGTCCTTGCCGCGCTGGAAATTGGTGGGAATCGATTCGGGCTGTATGTGCGGCGACCCCAGACTTTTGATTGCGGCAGACGCGTATTTGAAAGGAATCCTTTTCGACACCGACGCGCAAAAGGTGTGGGGGATTGCCATCGCTTCCGCCAAAGGTGCCACCGAATATAACGAAAGACCGTTTCATTCGACCTATCTTATCGACAAAAATTATTCGGGGCGCGCGTTTATTCCGAACGAACTCAGTCGTACGCTCGAATATCTGCTTGCCGATTATGCGCTTTCCCGCCTGTCGCGTGTGCTCGGACATGAAAGCGACGCGCTGTATTACGAATCGCGCACAAAAACCTATGGGAAAACTATAATAAAACCCTCGGCATCATGGCACCGCGTGACGAAAGCGGAGCGTTTTTGCCGATCGACGATAAATATTCGACGGTAGGCTGCGTGGAAAGTAACATTTACCAGCAATCGTGGTTCGTACCCTATGACGTGGAGGGGCTGTCGACATACTTCGGAAAAGAACGAATGATAACGCTTTTGGAAGAATTGTTCGAAAAAGCCGATCTCACGGCGCTTTGGAACGAAAACTATAACCATTCGAACGAGCCGTGTCATAATCTTACGCATTATTTCAACTTGCTCGGCAAAGCACATCGCACACAACATTGGACGCGCCGCGTACAAAAAGAAGCCTATCGCACGGGTGCGTTCGGCTTTTGCGGAAACGAGGATGTCGGTCAATTGTCGGGCTGGTATGTATTGTCGGCAATGGGACTGGCACAAGTTTGCCCCGCAAACGGCGCCTATTTTCTCAATACGCCCCTCTTTCGTCGTATCGAACTGAAATTGGATCCGACTTGTCATTCATGCGCCCTTTCGGATATATGGAAAGTCGAATGTGACAAAGATCCGTCGGAATATCCGTATATCGCTTCGGTTTCGTTGAACGGCAAACGCCTTTGCCGTCCGTATGTGACTTATTCCGAAATTACCGACGGCGGAATTCTTTCGTTTGTCCTTTCGAAAGAACCGACCGAAGCGTTTGAATCTTGTTCTTACGACTTTTTCGCGTAAATGCGGAAAAACGCGGATTTCTTGCCCGAAAAGGACGGCACCTTTTCCGAAAGAGTAAAGGCACCTTATACCGGCATAACGCACGAAAAAAGCAAAGCCCCGTTTGAAAGCGATATCAAACGGGGCTTATTCATTGAAAAAATCGATCGGTCGCACCGACGGAAAAATCTTCCGAGTCGGCTTGTGCATCAAAAAGACGGTTGCGTCTTTTCGCGTATCCATTTGTCCAAAAAACGCATTTGTTCCGATGTGTGAAACCAATGTTCGCCATTTTCCATGATGGCAAGGTTGGCGTTCCGCAAATTTGAAAAGGCGGTGATCGTTTCCCAATCGGTCAAATTGTCCTTTTTACCGTAGAGAATTTCGGTGGGGACCGTCCAATCAATGGGATGACGGCGGACATACGAGAGATAGTCCCACGACAGCGTTTCGCCAAAGGCGGTTTCAATCGTGCCTTTTTCACGCAACTCGTCCTCGGACACATTTGCCCACAGCATCATATTGCAAATCAGTTTTTCCATATTGACGATGGGGGAAATGAAATAGGCTTCTTCGATTTTATCCTGCGGCAGGGCGCACATGGAAAAGTACGCGCCAATGCTGTTGGCAATCAAAATTACGCGGTCATATTCCGTCGAAAGCGACGCAAATGCGGTCGAAAATTCCGTTTTCGCCTCCCACGGGGTTTCGGCTTTGTAGTCAAGTCCCACGACATCGTAATGGGGGAAAAGAGGCTTGTAATGCTCGGCTTCCTCAGCCGTACCGCCCTTGCCGTGGACGTATAAAATCAAAGTTCTGTTTTGCACTTTTCAAATGTCACCTGCCCAATTCTTTCGGCTGATGCCGTAAACCACCGTCTGC
>CAYNXA010000139.1:0-5608 GCA_964401015.1 uncultured Oscillospiraceae bacterium | reverse complement strand
AAAGAAAAAAATATCGGGCAATTGCCCTTGACTTTTTGCGAAAAAAATGCGATAATATCTTCGTTATTGCTGAATTGTGAGGTGTGTTGCCGTGAATCCGGATCCGTTGAAGAAAATTCAAGAACGTTTCCCGAAAATGTCCAAAAGTCACAAGCGAATCGCCGCTTTCATTTTGGATAAACCCGATACGGCGGCGTATCTGACGGCGACCCGCTTGGGGATCGAAACAGGTGTTTCCGAATCGACCGTGGTGCGTTTTGCCATCGAGCTCGGTTATAAGGGCTATCCCGAAATGCAAAAAGCACTCGTCGGTTTGATACGTACCAACATGACCTCGGTACAGCGCGTTGCCGCCGCCGACAATATCATGGCGGGCGGAGATGTTTTGTCCAAAGTGATGAATCAGGACGCGGATAAGATCAAACTGACCCTCGACGAAGTGAATCGCGAAGATTTCACCCGTGCGGTCGAAATGATCGCAACGGCGAAAAACGTCTATATGATCGGTGTGCGCAGTGCTTCGATGCTATCGGGATTTTTTGCGTATTACCTCAATATTATACAGAACAACGTCATTCTCTTGAATATGACCAGCGCAAGCGAAATGTTCGAACGTCTTATGCGCATTTCCGAAGGCGATCTTTTGATCGGCATTTCGTTTCCCCGCTATTCCAAACGTACCCGCAACGCGATTGAATTTGCGCGACGTCGCGGGGCGAACATTATCGCGCTGACCGACAGCGACGCGTCGCCCATTGCCGCCGATGCCGACTGTACCCTTTTCGCAAAAAGCGACATGGCGTCTTTCGTCGATTCGTTGGTGGCGCCCTTGAGTATTATCAACGCCTTGGTCGTTGCGGTATCGATGAACAAAAAAGAACAGCTTTCCGAAACGCTTCGGGAGCTTGAAAAAATATGGGACGAATACGATGTCTATGAAAAAACCGGTCATTGACCTGCGCGGCAGTGTTTGTATTGTCGGCGGCGGTGCCGCGGGGCTTATGTGCGCCTGTCTTGCCGCGGAAAGAGGACTTTCGGTCGTATTGTTCGAAAAAAATCTTTCGGAAAAAGAACTTGCTTCCGAACGCTTCTTCGACAATGCGTATCTCGGAAAAAAGCTTCTGATCACCGGCAAAGGACGCTGTAACCTGACCAACGCGTGTACGCGCGAGGAATTTATGAAAAATATGCCGCGAAACGGAAAGTTTCTGTATGCCGCTTTTTCGGCATTTCCGCCCGAAAAAGTCATGGAATTTTTCGAAAATCACGGTTTGCCTTTGAAAGTCGAACGCGGTAACCGCGTTTTCCCCGAATCGGATAAAGCACTCGACGTATTGCGTACCTTAAAGCGCATTTTGCGGGATAACCGCGTCCGTATTATTCGCGCGCGGATCGACGAAATACATACCGAGGACCGTCACGTTTCCGAATTGGTTGACGAAAACGGCACCGTGTATCAAACCGACTGTGCGGTTTTGGCAACCGGTGGGCTTTCCTACCCCGTCACCGGTTCGACCGGCGACGGATACCGTTTTGCAAAAGAGTTGGGGCACACCGTCACGCCGTTGACTCCGAGTCTTGTTCCGCTCGTAAGCGGTGATGCTTTTTGCAAACGGCTTCAAGGGTTGTCGCTTCGCAACGTTAAACTCACGTTAAAACACGGCGATAAAGCTGTTTTTTCCGAAACGGGCGAAATGCTGTTTGCGCATTTCGGGCTGTCGGGTCCCCTTGTGTTGTCGGCGTCGGCGCACATTTCGGACGCCCCCGACAACTATTCGTTATCCATCGACTTAAAACCCGCCCTCGACGAGAAAACGCTTGACCGACGTATCGTATCGGATTTTTCGGAAAATCCGAACCGTTCTTACAAAAACGTTCTCGCGGCATTGCTTCCGTCCAAGTTGATTCCGATTTTCGTCGAACGCTCTCGTGTGGACGGCGATACGAAAGTCAACTCGATCACCAAGGCGCAGAGAGCCGAGATCTTGCGTTTGCTCAAAGATTTCACGGTATCGATACGCGATTTTCGCCCCATCGAAGAAGCCATCGTCACGCGCGGCGGCGTTTCGGTTTCCGAAATCAATCCGTCCACCATGGAGTCCAAGTCCGTAGGCGGTCTTTATATCATCGGTGAGCTGCTCGACGCGGACGGATACACCGGTGGATTCAATTTGCAAATTGCTCTTTCCACGGCATTTCTTGCCGCAAAATCATGTAGCCGACTGTTCGGCGGAATCGGAGAATAACATATGTCTGTAAACATTGCCATAGACGGTCCGGCGGGTTCGGGCAAAAGCACGCTTGCCAAAGCATTGGCACAAAAGCTCGGTTATGTATATCTCGATACGGGTGCCATTTATCGCACGGTCGGGCTTTTCGCCTTGCAAAACGATATCGACCCGCACAACGAAGAAAGTCTTTCCGCCCGTCTTTCGGACATTCACATCGACCTTCGGTGGGCAAACGGCGTCCAAAAGATGCATTTGAACGGGAAAGACGTATCCGACGATATTCGCACACCGCAAGCATCCGCGTATGCTTCCGCCGTTTCGGCACTTCCCGCCGTACGTGCCTTTTTGTTGGATATGCAACGCCGCCTTGCAAGCGAACACGACACGATTTTGGACGGACGCGATATCGGAACGGTGGTTTTGCCCCATGCGGACGTAAAGATCTTTATGTCGGCACATCCCGAAATCCGAGCCAAACGCCGCTACGACGAGCTTTGCGCCAAAGGGTTGAACGTCACGTACGAACAAGTTTACGACGATATGTGTGCGCGCGACAAGAACGACAGCACACGCGCCGTTGCGCCCTGCGTGCCCGCCGACGATGCGATCCTTTTTGACAACAGCGGGCTTACGCTCGAACAGACCCTCGACGAGGCTATTACGATCATCAAAGGAAAACTGTCATGAAGTTTTATGCATTTTGCTGTGCCCTGCTCCGAGGAGCTTTGTGCGGCATATTCCGAATCAAAGTATACGGAGAGGAAAATCTTCCCGAAAGCGGACCGCTTATGGTATGCGCCAATCACATTTCCATGTGGGACCCGCCGATCGTCAGCGTATGTTTGAAAAAGATCCAAGTGCATTACATGGCAAAAAAAGAGCTGTTTCGCGTGCCGATCGTCGGTACGCTCATACGCGCTCTCGGCGCCTATCCGGTTCAGCGCGGCGTCAACGATCTTCGTGCCATCAAGACCACCATTCAATACTTAAAAGACGGTGACTGCATCGGCATCTTCCCGCAGGGCACCCGTTGCAAAGGAGTCGACCCGCGCACCTGTACGGTCAAAGGCGGCGTCGGCATGTGTGCCTATCACGCCAAGTGTGACGTGTTGCCGATCGCCATCGTCACCAAACAGCGCAAGATGCGATTTTTCCGTCGCACGATCCTCGCCATCGGAAAGCCCATCGCGTATGCCGAACTCGGCATGACCGACGGGGACAAAGAACAGTTCGAACAGGCTTCGCGCTTGATCTTCGATCGCATATGCGACCTGTCGGACGAATGTTACGAAAAACTGTGAACGATATGAGTGCTGCCAAGTTACAATTGATTCGCGCCGAAAATGCCGGTTTTTGTTTCGGTGTCCGCCGCGCGGCGGATATGGTGCAAAAGCTTATCGACGACGGGAATCGACACATTTTCACCATCGGAGAATTGATACACAATCCGCCCTACTTGAAGCGACTGGAATCGCAAGGCGTTTCGGTCTGCACATTCGACGACGTTCCCGCGCTTGCCGCGCGTTTTCCCGATGCGGTCTTTCTGGTTCGCACGCACGGACTTCCGAAAAACGTCACCGAAACGCTGAACAATCTCGGCGTTCGCTATGTCGACGCCACCTGTCCGTATGTCAAAAAGATTCATCGTATCGTTTCGGAAAATTCATCCCCCGAAGTCGCGACCGTCATCATCGGAGACCCGCTTCATCCGGAGGTGGAAGGGATTCGAAGTTATGCAAAAGGCGATGTTGCCGTTTGTTCGGATGACGTTGAATTGGAAAATTTTTATCGAAACAATGCAGATTTTGGCAAAAATGGCATAATTATCGTAAGTCAAACCACGCACAGCTTAAAAAAATTCGAAAATTGCCAAAAAATTATAAAAAACCTATATACAAATCCAAAAATTTTTGGTACAATATGTAGTGTCACTGAAAATCGACAATCGGAAGCGGGCGTCCTTGCCGCTTCGGCAGACGTCATGCTCGTATTGGGAGGGCGACAAAGCTCCAACTCCCGAAAACTGTATGATATCTGTCGTGCGTCTTGTCCCGCCACGTATTTCGCAGAGTCGGTCGAGGACGTGCCTTTTCGCGAAATCGCCGCGCGTATGCGGCAAAGCGGCAAAGATACGTTCATCGCAGGGATAACAGCAGGCGCTTCAACGCCTGATGATATAATAGAGGAGGTAAATATCAGAATGACTAATGAAATCGCAATCAATTCTGATGCAACAGCAAACGAAAACCCGGTAATCCAAGATTCCATGACCTTTGAGGAAATGCTCAATGCGTCATACAAAACGATCCGTCCCGGCGAACGGGTACAGGGCGTTATCACATCGGTTACCCCTACCGAGGTACATGTCGATCTCGGTATCAAACAAACAGGCATCATTCCCAATTCCGAACTCAGCTTCGACCCCAACTTTAAGGTTGAGGAAAACTTTAAGGTCGGCGATACGATAGACGTAGTTGTTGTTAAGTTCAACGACGCGGAAGGTATTGTAAATCTTTCCAAGAAGCGTATGGACGTAGACAAAAATTGGACCGCTCTCAAAGATGCTTTCGACAACGGCGAAGTTCTCGACGGTAAAGTAGTCGAGGCGGTACGCGGCGGTGTTATTTTCCAAGCAGGTCCTCACAGAGTATTCGTTCCCGCATCGCACACGACTCTTCCCAGAAGCGAAAACGCTCCCACCGAAGAAGATCTCCAGAAGCTCGTCGGCAACGAAGGCCGCATCAAGCTCATCGATATCAACGAGCAGAGAAAGAGAGCCGTAGGTTCCATGCGCGTTGTTATCCGCGAAGAAAGAAAAGCACTCCAGGCGAAATTCTGGGAAACGGCGGAAGTCGGCAAAGAATACGACGGCGTTGTCAAGTCGCTCACCGCTTACGGTGCGTTTGTTGACCTCGGCGGCGTGGACGGTATGGTTCACATCACCGAATTGTCTTGGAAGCACATCAAACATCCGTCCGACGTTGTTAAAGTTGGCGATTCGATCCATGTATTTATCAAGGCTCTCGATGCCGAAAAGAAGCGCATTTCGCTCGGATACAAGACCGAAGATACCAATCCTTGGAACATTTTCACAAGCAAGTATGCCGTTGAAGATGTTGCCGAAGTTAAGATCGTAAGCCTTATGCCGTTCGGTGCTTTTGCCGAAATCGTGCCCGGCGTAGACGGTCTTATCCATATTTCGCAAATTTGCGAACAGAAGATTCAAAAGCCTTCCGACGTTCTCGCGGTTGGCGAAACCGTTGCGGCAAAGATCACCGCAATCGACGAAGAAAACAAGAAAGTAAGCCTTTCCATCAAAGCACTTCTTGTTCCCGAAGACGAAGCGGTTGAAGGTGAAATCGAAGCGGTTGAAGCCA
>CAYNXA010000138.1:0-5642 GCA_964401015.1 uncultured Oscillospiraceae bacterium | reverse complement strand
CAAAAAATCATAGCACCCGCTGTCGAGCGAATACGTGTCTTTCCCGATCCGTGCGCCGACCGAGAAAAGGCGGCGCGAAGAGTTATATAAAAACGAAAAGTCGGTGTTTTCGATAAGTGCCGTTATACGCGGCAGCAATTCCAAAATTTCCGCTTCTTCGTCGGCATATTCGGAAAGTCCCGCCCGCAAGGTATACAAACACCCGACAAAGTTTCCGCTGTCCACCGACGAAACGTAGTTCGGCGGCAATACCGCAAGCGTGCGGGTATCGTACCAATTATATAAATTTCCGCGTACTTTTTCCAAATGTTCGACCGTATCGAGTGTTTCGCGTACATGGCGACAGAGAGTCGTGCTGTCGATAAAGTCCAAATCACGCGCCGCCAAGGTGCCGACAAGATACAACCCGATATTGGTCGGCGAAGTGCGATGGGCAAGTTTTTCATGCGGTGAAAGCTGCAAATTGTCGGGCGGCAAAAACCGATCGTGTGCCGTGACCGTCTTTTCGAAATATTTCCATATATCCGCCGCATACGAATACAGACGGTTGCGGTATTTTTCGGATAGTTTTCCCCTTTCGCCTTGCCGACAAAGTCGGTTTTCGCTCGTCGCGGCACAAATCGGCGGCAACAGGAAAAACGCAAGTCCCGCCAAACGCAAAAAGCCCGACGGCACCGTCACAAACAAAAGCGCACCCAAGACCGCCGACCAAATATTCTTCCATATAAATACGGAAACCGTCGCTTTTCCGCTGTCCGATTGTGCCGCCGTCACCCATTCGAGGAGTTTTTTCTTTGAAATCAGCATACGGTAAGCGGTGGTGAGGGTCGCCGACAAGGACATAAGCGCGTCTTTTGCCAGCATGGATGAATAAAACAACATTCGCAAAAAACTTTGCCAAAGTCCCGCCGTAACACCCGTCGAAAAGAAGCGACGCGCCGCCACTCGCGGTGAAAAAGCGCAATGGCTCGTTACAACATCGCACAGAAACGGAACAATATACGGAAAGAAGGCGCAAACGGCAAGCGCACGTGCGCAATCGCAAAACAACATACCGCAAAGTAACAAAAGCAACGAAGCGATCGGCGTTACGGCGCGTCGCGCATTGTCGAGAATTTTCGCGCGCGACAAGAGCGACAGCGTATTGGTATACGTTTTTCCGTTCTTTTTGATATGGGTTCGAACAAAGAGCAGATTTTGCAAATCGCCGCGGATCCAACGGTGTTTGCGTTTCAGAAACGAAAGTTCGTTTTTCGGGAATCCGTCGGTAAGCACGGTATCGCACAAAAGCGCCGTACGCAAACGCTCACCCTCCAAAATATCGTGACTCAAAACGGTATCTTCGGGAAATGCGTCGGCTCCATCGATCGTTTTTTCAAACGCTTCGACATCGAAAATGCCTTTTCCGCAAAAGTTTCCCGCGCCGAACAGCGATTGATACACCTCAAAGCAAGCACCGGCATACAGATCGACGCCCCCTCCCCCGCACATAAGGCGGGAAAACGGTGTGGCTCGCGCGCTCGAAAGTTCGGGCATCATACGCGGTTGCATTACGCCGTAACCGTCGACGACGACCTGTCGTTTCGGGTCGAAGATCGGACGGTTTTCGGGGTGAAGCATTTTTCCGACCAGTTCTTTTGCCTTATCCAATCCGAGATTGGTATCGGCGTCCAACGTTATCACATAGCGAACCGTCCGCAAAAAGTCAAGCGACAAACGCAAGCTTGCACGCGATCGGTCGAAGTTCGTTTCCTTTCCCCGTATCAAGCGTACCAATTCCGAAACCGCACCGCGTTTTAGCTCGTATGCCATAAAACATTCTTCGCTTTTCGAATACGATCGCGGACGCACGAAAAAGATAAATCCGCCGCCGTACTTGGTGTTCAGTGCTTCGATCCGTTCGTCGGCATACGTTACGATTTCGGAATCGCGACTTTCGGTCGCGTGACGGCTGTCGGGCAAATCGGCAAGCAGTCCGAAGCGTATGTTTTTGACCGCATTGGCATTATAGATTCGCTCCAGTCGCAAAAAAAGTTCGTCATCTTTCGGTGCTCCCTGTAATAACGAAGTTATTACGCACAAAGTCGGTGCTTCGTCGGGGATTTCGGACAGTTCCAGCGACGGAACGATTTCGTTCTCGCGATAAAAACGTGCAAACAGTGCGTCGGTCAAGATCTTGGCGCACTCGACGGTCGGAAAAACGATAAGCGGCGCCAAATACGAACGCGTCAAAGCACAAAAGAGTCCCGTACCGAAAAGCGAAAACAGCGAGAGCGTACCGAAATAGACATATTTTGCCATACGTTTCTTTTTGCTTTTCGGCAAATGCCGTCCGATATATCGCTCTTTTTCGGTTTTTGCGTTTCGGGCGGCGGAAAGCATGGCGGCGACCAAATCGCCGTACGCTGTTTTTTGTTTGCGCGCCGCCTTTCCAATTCTCGCGCACAGATCGTATCGGGATATGTCGGTCATGCGCGGAAATGCGCCCGATGGGTCACGATTCATTTGAGAAAACAGTTTGCTGTTCTCGACGATCGGTGAAAAATTCAAAACCGACAAAAAGCGTACACGTCGAACAGCGCGGGCAAGCGAAGCCGAAAAAGCCGCTTTTTCCGCTTCGGACATTTGTGCGCAATAATAACCGATTTCGGTCAGCGCCGCCGCTCGAACCGTAATCGACAAAGAGAAAAGGTCCCGAAACGACAGTCCCTTTTCACACGATTCGTCACATTCGTGCGTCCATGCGGCAAGCAAGGGTTCGTCGAGTTCTGTTTCGGTTTGATCGAGAAAACGAAAAAACTTGCGCGCCGACGCATACGAAAACGGGACATTCCCGACCGACGTAAGGCGACCCGTATGCGAAAGCTCGCGGCAAACGTTCGAAAACTCTTCCCGCAAAAACGAATAATGGTCGACCAACCACAATTCACCGTCCGACGCGTCGCCGTCTTTTTCAACCGTTCTTGTCGCATCGAGATATGCCTTGCAAACGGCGCGGCGCATACGCGCAAGTTCCCGTAAGAGCGTTCGGCAACTGCCCGTTCCCTTGCGTTCGCCGCGAAAGAAAATGGCGGGCGGCAGCTTTGTCGCAGAGCGGGCGCGTTCCCTATCCGTTTGCATTTTTCCTCCCGATTCGGTTTCCGATTCCGTATCCGTTTCGGCTTTCGTGCGAGCCGATTTTTCAACGAATTCCGACATATTCCCGTTTCTCCTTTTGTTTTCGCTTGTTTTCGGCGTATTTTCCGTCTGTTTTCGGTTTTGCATCGGCGCAAAAACCGACGCGTATTCACCGAATAGTCTTTTCCGAAAGAGGTTTTTTCATACACGGCGCGAAAAAGTTGGCAAATGTTACAGATAGAGGTAATGTTTTTTGATGTTTCTCGGTCATTTTTCACAAATTGAATTTTTTTTCAAAAAAATTCGAAAAACCCCTTGCATTTTTGAAAAAGCGTGCTATAATATACTCATCCAATCGCTTTAGCAAATTAAAGCGATAAAGAAACAAACCAATAAAATTTACGGAGGAAAACATCATGAAAAAGCTCACCGCACCTCTCACAGCCGCCTTGCTTCTCGCATCCGCGACCGCCATCACGTCCTGCACCGCAAACAAAGACAATCAGGGTGACAACAACCAAGACGTTGAAAACAACGTCGAGCAAGACAATGAACAAGACAATGAACAAGACAACGAAAAAGAAAACAACGACGCGTCCGACAGCGATCTTGCCTACGTTCAAGACAAAGGCAAATTGGTAGTCGGCGTTACCGACTTCGAACCGATGGATTACAAGGACGAGGACGGAAACTGGATCGGTTTTGATGCCGACCTTGCCAAAGCGTTCGGCGAATCGATCGGCGTAGATGTCGAAATCGTCGAAATCGAATGGGGCAACAAAATTCTCGAACTCAATTCGAAGAGCATCGACTGCGTATGGAACGGCATGACCCTCACCGACGAAGTTCTCTCGTCAATGGAATGTTCCGATGCTTACTGCAACAACCAGCAGATCATCATCGTTCCCGCCGATAAAGCAGACGAATACGCAACCGCCGAAGATTGCAAGGATCTGACCTTTGCCGTAGAAGCCGGTTCCGCCGGTGAAGAAGTGGCTCTTGACAACGAATTTGCCACCACACCCGTACTTGACCAAGCAACCGCCGTTATGGAAGTCGCTTCGGGCACCAGCGACGCCGCTATCATCGACTCGCTCATGGCAGCCGCTATGGTAGGCGAAGGCACTGGTTATCCGCAACTTGCTTACACAGCCGGTCTTTCCACCGAAGAATACGGCGTCGGTTTCCGCAAAGGTTCGGATCTTGCCGCCGCTCTCAACGAATTCTTTGCCGCAAGCAAGGCTGACGGTTCTCTCGAAGAAATCGCCACCACCTACGGCGTACAAGCAGCCCTTATCAAATAAATCATTCGACGATACTTTGCGTGAATATCGCTCTGCCGACAGAGGGCGTCCTTGCGACGCTCTCTGCTTTGGCGTTTTCCTATCCGTAACAAATATACAAACCGTAAATCACATATAATCGAAAACGAGGACACGTATCATGGCTTTTTACGAGCTTTTACAAAGAATTGCGGAACAGTTTCCCATTGTTTTCGCGTCGTTAAACAGCGGCTTTTTGCAGACCTTAAAACTGTTTTTCGTCACCCTCATCGGCGCATTGCCGCTCGGTCTTATCATTGCCGCCGGTTCCATGTCGCATTTCAAACCGCTGAGCATACTTACCCGCACCTTTGTTTGGATCATTCGCGGCTCGCCTTTGATGATTCAGCTTTTGATCATCTTTTTCTTTCCGGGGCTTGTTTTTAAGAAACAGATCTGGGGTACCGGCGAAGCGGGACGCTTTTTGGCGGCATCGATCGCCTTCATCATCAACTATGCCTGCTATTTTTCGGAAATCTACCGCGGAGGTATCCAAGGGGTACCCGTCGGTCAGCAAGAAGCGGGGCTTGTTTTGGGGCTTTCCAAAACGCAGATCTTTTTCAAAGTGACCCTTTTGCAAATGTTCAAGCGTATCGTTCCGCCTATGTCGAACGAAATCATCACGCTGGTAAAAGACACCTCGCTTGCCCGTATCATCGCTTTGCAGGAGATCATTTGGGCGGGTCAGGCATTTATGAAGAAATCGCAAGGCATCAGCGGCGAAATTTGGCCCCTTTTCTTCACCGCCGTATACTATTTGATCTTCAGCGGCATATTAACCGTACTCTTCGGCAAGCTCGAAAAGAAGCTTGACTATTTCAAGAGCTGAAAGGAGCGCAGAAAAAATGGCTATACTGGAAGTAAAAAACATGCATAAATCTTTCGGCGCCAATCCGATCCTCAAAGGCGTGGATTTCAGCATTGAAAAAGGCGACGTCGTATCGATCATCGGCGCATCGGGCAACGGAAAGACCACGCTGCTTCGTTGCTTGAACTTTCTGGAAACGCCCGAAAAAGGGCAGATTCTTTTGAACGGCGAAACGATCTTCGACGCTTCAAACCGAAAGAGTCTTTCTTCGAAAGAAATCCGCAAAAACCGTTTGCATTTCGGTTTGGTGTTTCAAAATTTCAATTTATTTCCGCAATATACGGCATTGCAAAACGTCACGCTTGCCATGAAACAGCTTGCCAAAGACGGATTGA
>CAYNXA010000137.1:0-5653 GCA_964401015.1 uncultured Oscillospiraceae bacterium | reverse complement strand
CCTTTGATGTCCTCGATACGGTCGAGGTTTTCGCGTTCTTTGATCTCAACCAATTTCGCCTTGAGCATTTTCAGTGCGGTTTCTTTGTTTTGGAGCTGACTGCGCTCGGTCTGACAGCCGACAACGATACCGGTCGGTTTATGCACGATACGGATCGCCGAGTCGGTCTTGTTGATATGCTGTCCGCCTGCGCCGCTCGAACGGTGGGCGGTGATTTCCAGATCTTCGTCTTTGATCTCGATGTCGTTGTTGTCGTCCAATTCGGGGATTACTTCAACCGATGTGAACGAGGTGTGGCGGCGTCCCGACGAATCGAAGGGCGAAACACGTACCAAACGGTGAACGCCGTTTTCGCTTTTCAGGTAGCCGTAAGCAAAGCTACCTTCGATCAAGATCGTAACGCTTTTGATGCCCGCTTCTTCGCCGTCGAGATAATCGAGTACTTTTACCTTGAATCCGCGGCGTTCCGCCCAACGGCAATACATACGGTAAAGCATTTCCGCCCAATCCTGGGCTTCGGTTCCGCCTGCGCCGGGGTGGATCGAAAGGAGGGCGTTGTTATGGTCGAATTCGCCCGAAAGAAGGGCTTGTACGACCTGACGATCTTTTTCTTTTTCGAGTTTTTTCAGCTCGGTTAAAACTTCATCGGTAAAACTTTCGTCGTCCTCTTCGATGGCAAGTTCGATGAGCGCGCGAAGCGATTCGGCACCGTCGCGCAAAGATTCGTAATCCTCAATGGTTTGTTTGGTATTTTTGAGAGTGGTGAGCACAACTTGCGTATTTTCGGCATTGTCCCAAAAGCCCGCTTCGCAGGTTTGTTTTTCCAGCGCGTCGGCTTTTGTTTTTAAGGATTCGATTTCCAATGAAACGGCAAGCTCGGCAATTTCCTCGTCGAGTTTTCCGAGAGTTTGTAAGGCTTCTTCCAATTGTACGATCAAAGTACGGTTCTCCTTTCGGCGAATGGGTGTATATACATAAGTCGGGGACAATAAGGGCGCGTCTTTTTTCGCGCAAAACTATCCACAATAGTCTAAGATATATCTATTATATACCAAAACGCGCCGTTTGTAAATGATTTTTTGAAAAAATGTCCGAGAATCCGAAAGGAGGCAAGGCAAAGGTTGTCCGACGGTCTTTGTCGAACGGTTTGAAAACGGCGGGACGCCTTGCGGCGGCAGGATGCGTAAAAAAACGCCCCGCACCGAAGTGCGGGGTGGGAAAGATAAAAGGACAGTTCAACGCACGGTGATCTTGGTCACGCGCGGACCGAAAGCGTTTGCCGAGGCGACGTATTGCGGGATTTTCGTCTTGTTCGCGTCGGTACCTTCGATCTCGGTATACATAAACGAATGGTAATCGCCGACGAACACGCCGCGGATCACATCGGCATTGTCGGTGATGAGGCGATGAATCTTCGTGTCGAGCGTATGCCCCGTACTGCCCGCATCGCGTTTGCCGAGGTCGATGGTCCGGGCGGGGTCGGACATACATTTGTCGCTGTGATAAAAATAGGGACAATTGTCGATCTCGCGACCGCCGCGCGTCGACATCGGGCAATGGGAGGTAAGAAAGATCTTCAAACCGTGGACACGGGCATACGAAATATCTTTATTCAAGCCGTCGTAGATTTCTTGCCAGGTGAATTCGTGCGCCTGATCGTCGAGAGCGGCGAGAATCACCATCTCGTGTCCGTCGGCGCTTTTTAAGACTTTACTTGCGTATTTGGTGTCGTTGACCCAGAATTGCGAAAGACGCGCATGGATCGCGTCGATCGACGCGTCGGTATGACCGCAAGTGTGGTCGATCGGAATCATATGGATCGACGGCTCGTGGTTGCCGATCGCCATCAAAAGTTTTCCCTCTTTGGAGCGGTCGACGATGAGTTTTTCGGTCATTTCGGCACAGCCCCACGAGAAAAAGTCCAACAGGTCACCCGTGATGACCGTCATATCGAAAAAGCCGGCGTATTCCATAAACGCGTTGATACAGGGAACTGAGCTTCCGTTTCGATTCCATTCGCGTCCTTTGTAGGAAGCGAAAACGCAAGGGTCTTGTTCGTAAAGGTCGCGGTCGTTCAGATAATTGAGGTGCGTGTCGCCCGCCCGAACCGAGACGGTTTTCGGCGGCTATGCGCCGTTTTTGTCCCGAAAGCCGAGAAAGGCAAAGCCTTGTTTTTCGTAGGGTTGGAGAGCGGAAAAGTCGAATTCGGCGTCGGCGAGAAAGGTGAGCGTGTCGCCGACGTAGGTGAAAAGGGAATTGTTTGAACGATTCATGAGAGAACGTCCTCCTTAAATTGTATGTTCCGTAAGCAGTATATTCCTTGCTTCTTATACGATGGGTTCGTTATACGATGGGTTCGAAATCGGGCTTTACTTAAACTGTTCCTGCTTTTCGAAGAACTTCAAAACGCCGTTTGCGAGCGCCTCCGCCGAACGTTCGATGTTGCCGTCGGTGATCGTCCACTGAAATTCTTCGACGTTCGAAATAAAGCTCATTTCGCACAAGGTCGACGGGAAACGGTGGTCGCGCGCCACGGCAAGCATTTGATACGAGGTTTGGCGCTTATAGCGGTTCAACTCATCGCAAACGCTGTCGGCAACCGTGTCGGCAAGCAATATGCCCGCGTTGTTCGAATACAGTCCCAAATAGCCGCGCGCCTTGGAGGCGTTACCGCTGTCGGCAATCGAATTGTGATGAACCGAAACGAGAATGTCGGGCTGTATGGCGTCGATCATGTCCAGTCGGTCGTAAAGCGAATAGGTTTCGTCGGCCGTGCGGGTGGTATATACCGTCGCGCCGAGTTCGGTCAAACGGTCGGCAAAGGCGTTTGCGATCTTCAAATTCAGCATACTTTCCGACAATTTGTCGGCGGCGGGAGCGGGACCCGCCGCTCCGATATCGGTTCCGCCGTGTCCGGCGTCGACATGGATGCGTTTGCCCGCGAGGGGTTGCGCCGCGTCGTTCGAAAGCCCGATGGGGTTGTTGAAACGAAGCTTGATGAAGCTTGATTCGTAAACGAGGTTAAAACCGTAATAATTTTCGGCGTTTTTGAGGGTCAGCGTATAGAGAGCCGTTTTGCCGCTTGCGCCGCCTTTGACCGATGCCGACGAAAAGAGGGGATTTTCGCAAAGAGTAAGCTCACAAAGCGCGTCGGGCAAGGTGTCGTACAAAACGATCGTGACGATATTGTCGTTTACCCATACGTCGACGGGCACGTTTTCAAGCGTTCCGAAACGGATCTCGGTATAATTCTTTTTGTAATTTTGTTCTTTGGCGGTGACTGCTTCGCTTTCGGCGGTGAGAACCGCGTTTTCATACAGCGGTTGCCCCTCTGTGACCGTTACGGCTTCGTCCGATACATAGCCGCCGAATTTCAATTTGTAATACCCGTCCTCATAGCCGACGATATAGTCGCGCATACCGATCGACGTGGGGGTGTAATCGTCGTAAAAAGACGAGGTGGGCGAGGTCTTGAGATACGTATAATCTTTTTCGACTTGTGCGTACAAAAGAGCGCCCGAACCGATCTCTTTCATGAGTCCCACTTTCTTTTGCGCACGGTCGGAGCCGTTTTGTGACGTGAATGTGATCGTGCCGAGATCGATTATTTCGCCTGCCGCCGCCAACGTTCCGAACGTGATCGAGCCTTCGTAGGTATCCGAAACGTAGCCCGCCGCCGTGCTTTTCGTGTTTTTGGTCGCTTTCAAGGTCGTTTTGGCACCGCCGACTTGTACGGTCACGGTCGAGCCTGCGGGAGCGGTACACGAAAAGGTGACGGTCGAGCCGCCGGTGATCCAAGTTTCACCCGACGGATAGGTGTCGATAATTTTGTATTCGTCGTAGGTGGCGGGTGCGCCGCTTGAGGCGACTTTGGTCTTATAGTGGATGGAATGTTTGACCGAGGCGGTTCCTTGCGACAGCGTTACGTCGTTGGTGCCTTGCGAAAGGGAGGTGTACAGGCTGAAGTAGCCGCTTTTGGTACGCGAGATCGGCTCGCCGTCGACGGTCAGCGGCTCGGTTATGTCCGAAGAGCCGAGAAGATATTGCTTCTCCGACGAGGCGCGGTAGCCGTCGGACGGATAGTTGACCGAAGTTTTGTTCGCCGTCGGCGAAAGTTCAGCGGGCGCCCTTTTGCAAAGCGTGGACAGCTTTCCGACGATGCCGTCGGAGTCGGCTTTCAAATCGGCGTAGCCGTAGAAAATACTTCCCTTATAATATAACAGGTTACGCGCAAATTCCATTTGCACGGGAATTTCGTTGTCGGGAAATTCGCTTATCCGATAGAGCGCATGTCCGATATAGAGATCGACGTCGGTGCCGTCGAGATTGGCGTTCCACCAGCGGCAAAGCGTGTCGAAGGGCGCCGCTTGGGTCGAAAATGCCCAATAGATCTGCGGCGCGAGGTAATCGACGTAACCGCCGCGCGCCCACGCAAGCGCGTCACAATAAAGCGCCGAATAGCCCTCCAATCCGTTGGTGTCGCTGCCGATTGCCGGCGCGTCGGTGCCGCGATTGATGTAAATGCCGAACGGACTTATGCCGAAACGGCAATCCGAACGAATCGATTTTACCGTATCGTAAATGCCTTTGACCAAGATGTTGACGTTTTCACGCCGCCAATCGTCGAGCGAAAGATCGCCGCCGTAAAGGGCATAGCTTTCGGAATCGTCGAATACACCGTCGGCCACGGGATAGGGATAGAAATAATCGTCCAAATGGATACCGTCTACGTCGTAATTCCGCACGATATGGTCGACTTCGTCGCAGATCATGGCGCGCACTTCGGGAAGTGCGGGGTTATAGTAATATTTGCCGTCGGAATAGCGCACGCAATATTCGGGGTTGAGACGCGCGGGGTTGTTTTCGGCAAGATCGGACAGTTCGGTCGTCTTGACGGTTGTCACACGGAACGGATTGAGCCACGCGTGCAGTTGCAACCCTTCGGCGTGTGCTGCGTCGAGAATATAGGAAAGCGGGTCGAACGAAAGGGGCTCGCCTTGTTTGCCCGTCAAAAAAGCAGACGAGGGAAAGCGCTCCGAACGATAAAGTGCGTCGGACGAGGGCATGACCTGAAAGAATATCGTGTTCAGCCCCGCATTTTTGGTGGTGGCAACGATGTCATCCAGTTCGGCTTTCAGTTCACGGTCGGAAAGCCCCTGCTTCGACGGGAAATTCGTGTTAAATACCGAAGCGATCCAAACGCCGTGCATTTCTTGGTCGGCGTTCACGAAAACCATTTCGGCATTTCCCGAAGCGTATTGCCCGTCGGGAAACGGAACGCCGCTGCCGCGCCCGAAAAGATGCCCGCCGAACGAACGGAACGCAGCAAATGTGAGGGCACCGAGTAAGATGACACCCAAAATTGCCGCGGCGGGGATGAGCTCACGGCGAAGTTTGCGGCGGGGGCGTGTGCGAGAAAAACTGCCCGAAGCGTCGGTATCGCGCGGGAATCGATACGGAGTATTGTCGGTCGTCGGAGCGGCGTTGCAGTCTGTGTTCGTGTCGGGAGTCGTATTCGTGTTTGTCTGCGCCGATCGCGAGGAAATCGGAATGACCGTCTGCTCGGCGGAAAGGGGTCGGGCTTGTTCGGACGAAACGTTCGGACGGTTGTCGGGGGTGCGGGGATCGTTCATTTCGGACTGCCTCCTTTTTG
>CAYNXA010000136.1:0-5730 GCA_964401015.1 uncultured Oscillospiraceae bacterium | reverse complement strand
AGTATAAGGACGTCGTTCTGAAGAACGGTTTTGCAATTTTCTTTTCAAAAAGGAAAAACTTATGTGCCGCTTACGTTCCGATTCCAACCCGCTTTTCATTCAAGCGCGAAAAAAGCTTGACCGTTTTGTCTTAGTTTTGTTTCTGCAAAAAGCGATCGCTTTTCTTGTTGCGCTCGGATTACTGCTCTCGCCTATCGGGAAAACCATCTTTTTCGAATCGGCATCGAACACCGTGGAAACCGATTCCGAAACAGTCCTTACGTCCTTTTCGATCGTGTCCGACACCTTGATTCGCCTTTTATGGTTGATACCCGCGGTCTTTTACGCGCGCCGATACAAGCGTCCCTCCCTACCCCACCGTCGACTCGGCGTATCGCTTCCCATTTATTTTGCTGCCCTTTGCCTTGTCGGTTATCTTGCACGAATTCCAGGCGCAATCCTGTTCGGAACCGACGCCAATCTCGATTGGGGCATGACTCTTACGGGATTGGAACTGTATCTTTGGATTTTTTCTTGCACCCTTGTCGCGCCGATTCTCGAAGAATTTGTCTTTCGCGATCTCGCTTTGCGCGCGCTTGTCCCTTACGGTAAACCGGCGTATTTATTGATTTCCGCTTTGCTCTTTGCGCTTCAGCACGCGAACGGAAGCGTTCTGTTCGCTTTTTCGATCGGATTGTTTTTCGCCTATTTATTCTACCTAACGGGAAAATTGCGCTACACCGTTCTTTTACACATTGGATATAATTCGCTTTCGGTAACGCTCACACTTTTGAGCGAATACGCAAGCGACACGCTGTTCGTTACGTTTGCGCTTCTGTATTCGGTTTTTGTTTTCGTATGCGGCGCGGTCGCTCTTTTTCGCTGCCTTTTCCTGTTGCGAAAGGTGCGACGTATCGAACACACGATTGCTTGGCAACCGATTCGTAATGCATTTTCGCCGCTTTTGACCGTTTTTCTGCTTTGCTGTGTCGTTGGTTACATCGTCACGGCGATCGAACAATTCGGAGGAATGATTGTATGAAGCCGACTCCCGTTCCCGAAAAATCGCCCTCCTATTATATGCGTGCGGCGCTCGGTCGCGCCGAAACGGCGGCAAAGGCAGGTGAGATTCCCGTCGGAGCCGTGATCGTTTACAAAGGACGCATCCTTTCGGGCGGACGAAACCGCCGCGAGGCAGCGAAATGTGCACTCTGTCATGCTGAGATCGGCGCTATCGAAAACGCCTGCAAACGGCTGTCCGGCTGGCGCCTGTTCGAATGTGATATGTACGTAACATTGGAGCCTTGCCCCATGTGTGCCGGTGCCATTATCAATGCACGCATACGACGCCTTTACATCGGAACGCACGACCCGAAAGCGGGTTCGTTCGGCAGTGTCATCAACTTCAACGATCTGCCGTATAATCACAAGCCCGAAATTCATTACGGGATTTGCGAACAGCAATGTTCGAATATCTTAAAAAAGTTTTTCAAAAAAATACGCGAACAAAAGCGCATAAATCGGAAATCAGGTGACTGAAACAATGAAAAATCGTAAAATTGCCATTATCGGTTGCGGCAGTATTTCCCACACCCATATTGCCGCCATTCAATCGTCCAATCTCGGCGAAATTGTTGCTTTATGTGACATTCGAGCTGACCGATTGGCGTCTGCCTCTGCTCTTTGCCGTCACGCCGTGACCTACGGCGATTATAAGGTCCTTTTGCGCGACATCGACTGTGATGTTGTTCACATATGCACCCCCCATTATCTGCATGAGGAAATGGCGGTAGCCGCGCTTACAGCAGGGCATGATGTGTATTTGGAAAAGCCTTGTGCCTTAAATCGGCACGAAGCCGAAACCATCCTTGCCGCTGAAAAGCAAAGCGGAAAGCGTGTTTGTGTGTCTTTCCAAAACCGTTTGAATGACACGACGATCGTCGCCAAACGATATCTTTCCGACCAAACTCTCGGCAAACTTTGCGGCGGAAAAGGCATTGTTGCTTGGCATCGCGAGGGCGCCTATTACTCGGAAAGCGGTTGGCGCGGAAAATTTGCCACTGAGGGTGGCGGTGTTTTGATGAATCAAGCGATCCACACCTTGGATTTATTGCATTATTTTCTCGGAAAACCGCTAAAAACAGTCGGTCAGGCATCCTTAAACAAAAATTTCGATGTTACCGAAGTGGAGGACACGGCAACTGCCTATATCACCTTTAAAAACGGTACGTCGGCTACTTTTTACGCAACAACCTGCAATACGCTCGATTCGTCGATCGAAGTGGAATTGTATTTCGAAAACGGTACCTTGCGCATCAAAGACGAAACGCTGTATTTGTTGCACGACGGCACGATTGAAAAACTGTGCGAAAATGACAATCGCATTATCGGCAAAGCCTGTTGGGGCAGTGGGCACGTTCGCATGATTTCCGCTTTTTATAACGCCCTTGACGGCAAAGAAAGCGAATACTGCTCGCTTTCCGACGCAATTACGGTTTTGGATATAATCGCCGAAATTTACCGCCATTCAACGGTTCGCCCGAAGATACTGTAAAATACCAATTTTCCTGCCTGTCGTTACGGAAAAAGCCCGAGAATAAAACAAACACCTTGCGCATACTGTTTTATAAACAGAATTTATGCGTGAGGTGTTTTTTATGTTCGTATATTCGCTAAAAGGAAAATCGATAAAGCTGGTCGGAATCGGCATTTTTCTCTGTGCGGCAGTCGTTTTTTCGATTTCATTGCTTCCCGAATACGAAGGCAACCAACCTGCCTATTTATCGGCGGCAACACAGGAGCCGATCTCTTTTTCAAACATCAAGACCGAAGAAGATCGGCAAGCGCTGATCGAACAACTCGGAATTCAAACCGACGAGGCACCGATCGAAGAATACAAAACCCGCGTGCCGAAAGAGTTTGATGCGGTCTATCAGGACTATAACAAGATTCAATTGGCACAAGGGTTTGATCTCACCGATTACCGTGGCAAAAAGGTGACTCGATATACGTACAAGGTGTTGAACTATCCCAAAAAATCCGAGAATGAGCGGTACGAAAACGTGTTTTTGAACTTGATATTGTATAAAAATCGCGTTATCGGCGGGGATATTTCAACGACCGAACACGGAGGATTCGTTCGCACTTTTTGTAATTTTGTGCCGTGAGACAAGTGACGCCGAGGGAAGTACCTATTTTTATCTGCTCTGAAAAACGTCATTATCTCGAAAGGTTTGTTGTGTCGAAAGGCCCTATCTGCCACGACTGTTTTGGCCCCAAACTGAACAAAGCAGCGCTTTCGGAAATTGCTGTTATGCTCTCCCCTTTTCCCGATTCGGCAGAAAAATGCAAAAAAGAAATCCGTATAATAAAAACTTTTGACGGTCCTATTGATTTGAAGCCGAAAAGCCCGAATATACAAGCAAAATTCATGCTTGCGTATTCGGGCTTACTTTATATCCGAAAGATCAACTGTTTGTTAATCGATCTCCTATTCTATCGGCTTTAAGCAACAATGTGCAAATGTAAAAACTTCTTGATAACTTCCAAAGTGTTTTTGAGTACGTGGCAAAATATCGATTCATTGGGCAATGAAACAACCCGACCGAGCTATGAGCTTGGCGAGATTTCCGATTCGGGAGAACACGGAGAAAATATCAAATGGGAATTTTACGCCAACACGCAAACTCTTGTTTTAAGCGGAAACGGTGAAATGCCCGCGGAAAAGTTTGAAGATTATCCGTAGTTCAAACATGCGGAAAATATAAAGGTCATTTATGTCAAATCCGGTATAACAAACATTGCAAATAGCAGCTTTTCTTCTCATCCTGTCAATACCGAATATAGAAATTTGGAAACGATCTATCTTCCGAAAACATTGACGGAAATCGGAAATTATGCTTTCAGTGAAGCTATAAGACTGAAAGAGGTAACAATTCCAAGCGATGTTATAAAAATCGGAGAGTATGCTTTTGACGGCTGTTTGAGTTTAAGCAACATAATGCTACCGAAGTCACTGATTGAGGTGGACAAAAATGCATTCAATAACCGTCGCGATTTCCATATGTATTACGAAGGCACACGCGATTTATTTTATAAAATAGATCGAAATGGCGAACTTAATATGCAGGATTTCTATTCACATTTTGAGAGCAAAGGAATTGAACATAAGAATGTTATTCCAAAATTTGATCCTTTAATTTTCGTCTCATCTCTTCTTTTGCTTTTTGAATATCTTGGTCGGTCGGCAAAATTTTCGGTAACATGTTTGGAATGCCCAATGCTTCATATTTGGAGCCGGCATAATTATGATACGGCAATAGTTTGATTTTCTTTACATTTTTAAGCGTTGCTATGAAGTTTGCGATTTTTGCCATTTGATCATCGTTATGATTCGGCACATACGGTATTCGGATCTCGATAGGTTTGTTTTGAAAATCTATATAGCGAATATTTTCCAAAATTTGCTTATTTGAATGACCTGTACATCGGATATGCACGTCTTCATCCCACGCTTTTATATCATACAAAAACACATCGGTATACGGCATAATCTTATCCAACGCTTCTTTCGGCACAAAACCGCATGTATCGACAGCCGTATGAATCTTTTCTTCTTTTAATTTTTTTAGCAATTCCGCGCAAAAATCCGCATAAATCAAACATTCACCGCCCGAAAGGGTAACGCCGCCGTTGGAATTGTCATAAAACACCTTGTCTTCGAGCAAAATTGGCAATAGTTCGTCAACGGAATACTCTTTCCTATACAGTCCGAGTGCCTCGCCCAAACAAAACTCTGTGCATTTTCCGCATACCGTACAAAAGCTTCGGTTCAGCACGTGTTTGCCGTCGACAATTCGGTGTGCTTTGCTTTTGCAAACATCAACACACGTTCCGCAGTTTATGCATTTATGCGCATAATAGGCAAGCCGGGCTTTTGCCGATAGGCTTTCGGGATTATGACACCATATGCAATTCAGCGGACATCCCTTGAAAAATACTGTTGTGCGTATGCCGTCTCCGTCATGCGTGGCAAAACGTTTTACATTCGTTATGATTGCTTTCATGTACTTTGTCTCCTCGTCTAACCAATTTTGAAGTTATACGACAATTTTCCCTTACCATCAACCTCGCACAAGAATGTCAACCCGGCATTTTTATCGTTACTATCCGCGCCGAATGTCGCGGTTGTTATAGCGAGATATTCCATTTTTCTGCCGACAAAAGCGCAACTTGCGGGAATAGCCGTCGGCAGGAAGATTTTATCTTTGATCATCAAATGCGGCGCATCGATAACCGCAACATATCCTTTGCCCCAGCAAGCCACATAAATATCACCATTTTCAGCAATGCTAAAACCGTCAACTCCCTCCACACGTATTTCGCGTCCTGTATATAAAATATCTCCCGAAGTTTTGTTGAACGAATATTCTTTTATGATTTCTGTATCACTGTCAGTATGATAAAAAGCATCTTCGTTCGGTGACCAATCAAGACCGTTTGAAAGGCTGAGCCCGTCAAGCAATTTTTCAACATTACCGTATTTATCCACAGAATACAGTTTTCCGTCAATTCTATTTGAAATTCCCAGTCTTTTGCTACTTTGCGTTCCTACATAAATTCTTCCGTCGGGACCGACTTTCATATCGTTTGCATTTTCGATTTTGAATTTTGTCGCATCATAAATTGGCGTAACAGTACCCTCAAAGTCCGTTATAAGGCAGAAGCCGAGAAAGCAGAACAGCTTATTGC
>CAYNXA010000135.1:0-5734 GCA_964401015.1 uncultured Oscillospiraceae bacterium | reverse complement strand
ACCGACCGCATCATTTTCGTCGGACGAATCGGCTGCCAAAATCTCGCGAAATTGCGCGAAATGACCGGCAAGTCGAACGGTTTCTTCGTCGACGGCAACCTTGTCCGAATAGATCGCCACTTCGGTCAAAATTCGGTTTTCGGCAAATTCCGCGTCACCGGCGGAAAGTTCACCGAGTGTTTCTTTTATCTTTGCCGTCAGGCGCTCGCGATACGCCGATGTGACCGAGGGCAGGTGCCGTTTGATCTTTTCGACGATGGCTTCGAGCTCCGCGAGTTTTTCGAGCAGATCGTCTTTCATCTTGGCACCTTCGGTGCGCTTCATCGTCGAAAAGCCTTCAAGCGCGGCGGTGAGGATCGGTTCAAGATGGGCGAAAACCGTTTCGTCGTCCTCTTCTTCGGCTTTGGTCAAGACGAAGATTTCGTGATTGGCGGCGACGCGCGATACCGAAATATCGTCCCGCAGTCCGTATTCGTCGCGCAAAACACGCAAACAATTCAAATATTCACCGAGATAGGCGCGATTGAGCGAAAGGGAACCGTCCCCCTCGTCGGTGAAATTGTCGAAGCTGATGTAAAGTTCGATCTTTCCGCGCGTGGCGTAGCGACGGATCTGTTGCTTGATGCGTTCTTCGAAACGCAGATATTGACGCGGCATTTTGCACGTGATATCCAAATAGCGGGAATTTACCGATTTCAACTCCACGGTAAGTGTTTTCCCGACGATCGGCGCCGAAGCTCTGCCGTATCCCGTCATACTGACAATCATAAAGTCGTTTCCTCTCGTGTGTTCCCGTCGGGCGAACAGAGAATTCGTCCAATGGTTCAACTTATATTATACAATCTCTCGTTCGGTTTGTCAAGGATTTGGCGGGATTTTTGCCCCGTTTTTCGGGAATTTGCGCGGCGGAAAATTCCGTCATACTTCCCTGTTCGTTTTTCGACAAAGAAAAGCGCTTTCGGACGCGCCGCCCACCGACGGTTTTCGCACAAAATCGGTCCAATTGAAAGGCGAAGCGTTTCAGGTCTTTTCGCCCGAAAACAGTTCTTTTCGCAAGGTCTTTCGATAATTGCTCGGCGTCATGCCGTATTTTTTGCGAAAGACGCGATAAAAATGCTCGGTGGTGTGCCAGCCCGCTTCGGCGGCGATAAGACAGATCGGTTTATCCGACGCGAGCATTTCGCGGCAAACGCAATCCAACCGTTCGTCGGTGAGGTATTCCTTGAAGCTTTTGCCGGTGTGCCGCCGTATCAAGCGACAGACGTAAGAGGGCGTGTAATGGAATTTTTCGCACAGTTCTGCCAAGTCGACGGTTTTGTAATCGGTTTGGATACAATGCAAGATGCGTTCGATCGGGCGGGAAGTGGCAATATACGAGGAGGCATATTCGAAAACGCCGTTCGGGGGCGGGACGAAACTTTGCAAAAGCGCGCACAAAAGCCGACAGGCGACCGTCGGCGATTCCTTTGTTTCGCCGCTTCGAATCAATTCGGAAATCGCAAGCGCGGCGATATCCGCCGAAAATTCCGACGGTGTGCGCAAGATCAAATATTTCGGAACGTTTTCCCCGTAAAGCGCTCTGCGCAGATAATCCGACAGCGGGCTTTTTTCGTCGAACAGCGGCGCAAGCAAGCTTGTCGCACGGGTGCGGCGAAGCAAAAAATTAAAAAGTACGGTGTCTTGCATATCGGTATCGGTTCGGCTGTAATCGATCGTAAATTTCTGCACTGCTCCCGGCGGCACGATACAAACGCTTCCCTCCGGCAAAACCGACGGTTTTCCGTCGGTATAGATCAAAAACGTACCTTTATACACATAGGCGATCTTCAAGACCTGCAAGCTGTGGTACATGGCACGCATTCTCCAATCGTGGCGGCTTATGCGAATATCGTCGTCGCCCAACATCTTTTCGGTGAGGATCATGTCATGGCGGTCGTGGTCGACGTCGAAGGTATTGAATTTGTACAATAAATCGGATTCGGAAAAGACGGTGGCGTTATCCAAATAGCGGTTGTTCATGAGCGGTCCTCCTTGCGACAGAGCGGAATGGAACACTTTACAAGGGTATTGTACCGAAAAGTACCGAAAAAGTCAATAAAAAATGGCGAGAAAAAACAATTTTCATCAATCTTTTTTCGTGCTACAATGGTGATATAAGGAAATAACGTCGGAGTATGCGAAAAAAAGGATTGCCTTTTCGATTCGTGCCCCGACCTCCGAAAACACGGGAGGAATTTTTTTATGAAACGAACCAAACGAACGGCGCTTTTTCTGGCAATCGTCCTGTTATTGTCCCTGCTCGGGAACACGGCTTTTGCGGCAAACACCGCGCAGACCAAAACCGTTGTCGGCGGCAGCTACAAGATCCTTTATTCGCCCGCCGAAAGCACGCCGGGCGGCATTGCGACACTGACGCGCAAGGACGGCGTACAATTTCGCGCTCAATGCTATGAAAAAGACGGTGTCGGCACTTTTAATGTGCAAGTGTTCCCCGGCCGCTATGACATCACGATCCGACGCGACGGCTATTTGCCCGCCACGATCGCCAATGTGATCGCCGACAACGCGAAGATCACCCTTGCGCAAGTAACCCTTACCGCAGGTGACTTGAACGGCGACGGCGTGATCGACGCAAACGATATTATGATTTCCGAGCGACGCGAATTCGACTCTCTCACGTCGCTTTTGGATTTGGACGGAAACGGAAAAGCCGATAAAACCGACACGAAAATCGTTATGAAAAACTTATCGAAAACTTCTCTCACGGCCGATTACACCAACGTCACGTCGCTTTTGTGCGATTGGCGCGAAAACCCGATGGGATTGGACGAAAAAAATCCGCATTTGTCCTGGAAAATGGATTCGACGGTGCGCGGTCAGAAACAGACCGGTGCCCGAATTGTCGTTTCGTCATCGCTCGATAATTTGAAAAACGGCAATTTCGACGTCTGGGATTACACCCTTTCGGACGAGAACGCGAGTGACCTTTCGGTCGAATATGCGGGACAAGACCTTGCCGCCCGTACCCGCTATTACTGGACGGTATTCGTTTCGGACAAAGACGGCGCGATCGTTGCTCCGTCGTCGTATGCGTATTTCGAAACGGGCCTGTTCGGCGATTTCGGGGACGAAAACAAGTGGATCACAAACGCCGCAAGCAGTGTTACGCTGGATAACACCGTCGGTACGCTGAAAACCACCATGACCTTGAAATCGAATGCCGTAGGCTTGCATTTTGCTCATTCGACCGACGGAAACAAGGTGCTTTTGTGGCAGGTGAATGTGACAAGCGGCAAAGTGATGTTCCGTCCGCACAAAAATACGGGATTGGTCGCCGAAGTCGATTTGAGCGACATTTATCCGAGTGTTGATGATTTCAAGAACACCCCCTTTCATATGACGCTGAAGATCGACTGTGCGTCGGGCACCGTCGAAACCTATTTCGAAGATACTCTCGTTCATACGTATACCGATAACGGCGCGGGATTTTTGCCGCGCGTCGGCACACCGACGGTACGTGTGGCGGCAGGCGAAAGCGGTACGCTCGATTCGTGGTCATTTTACGACGGAAACGGCTCGCTTGTCTATGAGAATGTCGAAATTTCGCCCTATGCGGCGCACCTGTTCCGCAAGAGCTTTTCGACCAAAAGCGGCAAAACGGTAGCGAAAGCGCGTCTTTACGCCACTGCCGCCGGCACGCACGAAACCTATCTCAACGGCAAGCGCTGTTCGGACGATTATCTCGCCCCCGGCAAGAGCGAATACAATCAAATATTGTATTACCAAACCTACGACGTGACCGACCTTATCGAAAGCGGCGAAAACACGCTTGCCTGTCAGCTCGGCATGGGCTGGTATAACGGCGGTCCGATCGGTTCGGATTACGGCACGAATATCGGATTCAAGGCAAAACTCATCCTCACTTACACCGACGGCACCGAACAGGTTATCGATACCGACAAGACATGGTTTTCGACCGCCAACGGTCCGACCACCGTCAACCGTTTCTATATCGGTCAATACATCGATGGCAGAAAAGAAATCGTCGGCTGGAACGAAAATGGATTGGATACCCAAACCTGGAGCAATTGCAAAGAAAGCGACACCATCGGCAAAATTAAAAACAATCTTGTCGGCGAAAATACCAATCCCATTCGCGTCATTCGCGAGGTACACCCCGTTTCGGTCACCAATCCGAAAGAAAACGTATACGTCTACAAATTCCCCGCCAATATGTCGACGACTTTGCGCATTACGGCAAAAGCGGCGCGTGATACCGTTATCGACCTTCGTTACGGCGAAATGCTGACAAGCGACGGACGCGCCGAAACAAAATGGTTTGTCGTTCGCTCCGAGATCGGCGACCAAAACGGTGAGGACAAATATACCTTTGCGGGCAAAGACGAGGGCGAAACCTTCGAATTTTCGCAAGTATATCACGGATTCCAATATGTCGAGATCGAAGGACTGTCCGAAGCGATCCCGCTGTCCGATATTACGGCGCTGGTACTTTCGACCGATAATATCCGCACCGGATACTTCGAAAGTTCGAATATGCTCCTTACGGGCTATTTCAACAACGTGATCCGTTCGCAGGAAAGCAACTTTGTCGGTGCCATCACCGACTGCCCGACGCGCGAAAAGAACAACTGGACGGGTGACGCGCAAGGTTTTGCGTATGCCGCCAACTACAACTTCAATTCCTATAACATTTATCGCTCGTTCCAAGAAATGACCCGCCATGTGCAAGGCACAAACGGCGCCGTTCCCGAAGTTGTTCCGCACACGACCCAATACAGCGGAACCGGCACGCCGAGCGGCTGGAGCGATACGGTGATACTGATTCCGTGGCAGATGTACTATCAATACGGCGACCGTTCGTTCATTACCGAAAGCTACGACAACATGAAGGCGTGGGCGGACTATTTGATAAACGAATGTAAGGACAATGACTACGTTCGTACCAACGGTCGTTACGGTGATAATGTATCGTACGACAGCTATATGACCGAATATTCGGGTATCAAAGAAACCGCTCTTTCGGAAATCGGCACGGCATACAGTGCGTACAGCATCGGACTTCTTTCGAAAATGGCGGGTATCGTCGGAAACACCGAGGACGAAGCCTACTATAAAGCCGAAAGCGAAAAGTTTGCCGCCGCATGGCGTTCAATCGCACTCGAAGAGGACGGCTATACTTGCAAGACCACCGACCAGACCGCCTACGCCATGGGCATTTACTACAATCTTTACGAATCCGAAGAAAAACGGCAACTTGCCGCCGAGGCGCTTGCCGATCTGATTGCCAATCCGAAACGTTCCAATATCCCCGCCAACGCGCAGACGGTCGGCTTTATCGGCTATCCGATCTTGTACTCGGTTCTTTCGCGCAACGGACAGCTTGACACCGCCTTTACGATCTTGGAACGCGAGCAATATCCCGGTATTCTCTATCCCGTAACGCAAGGCGCAACGACAACATGGGAATATTATTCCAAAGTCAATTCGCTGAACCACTTCTTCTCGGGATGTGTAAGCGCATGGCTGTATACCGATATTTTGGGTATTTCGCACGAATATGCCGATGAAAACGTCGGCTACCGTCACTTCGTGCTTCGTCCGACTTACGGCGGCTCGCTCACATGGGCACGCGGCAGTTATGATTCGGTAAGCGGCACGATCAAAAGCAATTGGAAACTTTCGGCTGATGGCACCTTTACCTATACGTGTACCG
>CAYNXA010000134.1:0-5744 GCA_964401015.1 uncultured Oscillospiraceae bacterium | reverse complement strand
AACCATTATCGCCGGCATGGGCGAACTTCACCTCGAAATCATCGTAGACAGACTTCTGCGCGAATTTAAGGTTGAAGCAAACGTAGGCGCACCGCAAGTTGCATACCGCGAAACCATCAAGGGCAACGCAGATGTCGACATGAAGTACGCACGTCAGTCGGGTGGTAAAGGTCAGTACGGTCACGTTAAGATCAAGGTTGAGCCGAACGAAGCAGGTAAGGGCTACGAATTTGAAAACACCGTTGTCGGCGGTGCTATTCCGAAGGAATATATCCCCGCAGTCGATGCCGGTATTCAGGGTGCTCTCCAATCGGGCGTTTTGGCGGGTTATCCCGTTGTTGACGTTAAGGTAAACCTTTACGACGGTTCTTACCACGAAGTCGACTCGTCCGAAATGGCATTTAAGATGGCAGGCTCCATGGCAATCAAGGAAGCACTCCGCAAGGCTCATTCGGTTCTCACCGAGCCGATCATGAAAGTCGTTGTGGTTGTTCCGGACGATTACATGGGCGACGTTATCGGCGACCTTAACTCGCGCCGCGGTCAGATCGAAGGTATGGACCCGATCGCCGGCGGTCAGCAGATTCGTGCGTTCGTTCCGCTTTCGAACATGTTCGGTTATGCAACCGACCTCCGTTCCAAGACGCAGGGACGCGGCACCTATGTAATGGAACCTTGCAAGTATACCGAGGTTCCGAAGAACATTTCCGACGATATCATTGCCAAACGCGGCAAGAATCAGTAATCGGATCTCGTTCGTTTATTACGCGATTTTATTGTAATGTTTGGGATTTGCGGCGTATTTTGACGAAATTTGCGTCGCAAACGCCCCAAGATTGTAAATTTTTACCGACAAAGTGTAAAAAAAGAGCACATATCTCTTGACATACGTCGGTTTGTCCTGTATAATACGAGATAGGACATTTCGGCGCCGCAAGGCGCAAACAAAAAATTAAAGGAGGCCACAACAATGGCAAAAGCAAAGTTTGAAAGAACAAAGCCCCACGTTAACATTGGTACTATCGGCCACGTTGACCACGGCAAGACTACTCTTACCGCAGCAATCACCAAGGTTCTCTCGATTAAGAACGGCAGTGAGTTCCTCGCATACGACCAGATCGACAATGCTCCCGAAGAAAGAGCAAGAGGTATCACCATTAACACCCGTCACGTTGAATACGAGACAGACAACAGACACTACGCTCACGTTGACTGCCCCGGCCACGCCGACTACGTTAAGAACATGATCACCGGTGCCGCTCAGATGGACGGCGCGATCCTCGTTGTATCGGGCGCAGATGGCCCTATGCAGCAGACTCGTGAGCACATCCTGCTCGCTCGTCAGGTTGGCGTTCCCGCCATGGTTGTATTTATGAACAAGTGCGACATGGTTGACGATGACGAACTTCTCGACCTCGTTGAAATGGAAACCCGCGACCTTCTCTCCAGCTACGATTTTCCCGGCGATGACATTCCGATCATCCGCGGCTCGGCTCGTAACGTTCTCGATTGCGCAAGCAACGACATCAACGCTCCCGAATACAAGTGCATCCTCGACCTTATGGAACAGGTTGACTCGTATATCCCGACTCCCGATCGTGCTTCCGACCAACCCTTCCTTATGCCTGTCGAAGACGTATTCTCGATCTCCGGCCGTGGTACGGTTGCTACCGGTCGTATCGAACGTGGTCAGGTTAAGATGAACGACGTTGCTGAAATCGTCGGCATCAAGGAAACCAAGAATACCGTTATTACCGGTATCGAAATGTTCCACAAGCAGATGGATTATGCGGAAGCCGGCGACAACGTTGGTCTTCTTCTCCGTGGTATCGACAAGACCGCTATCGAAAGAGGTCAGGTTCTTGCTAAGCCCGGCACCATCAATCCTCACAAGAATTTCGTAGGTCAGGTTTACGTTCTTACCGAAAAAGAAGGCGGCCGTCATAAGCCTTTCTTCTCGAACTACAGACCTCAGTTCTACTTCAGAACGACCGACGTTACCGGTATCATCACGTTGCCCGACGGCGTTGAAATGTGCAACCCCGGCGACCACGTTGATATGACCGTTGAACTCATCACTTCGATCGCTATCGAAAAGGGTCTCCGCTTCGCTATCCGTGAAGGCGGCAGAACCGTTGGTTCGGGCGTTGTAAGCGAAATCATCGGCTAATTCGATGGATTTTACGGAGTGTGCGGAATCTCTCCGCACACTCTTTTTTCTTTCGTATTGAATCGACCGATCGGGACGAAAACGCTTTCGGTTGTATAATACACAAAAAATTCAATTACATCTATATTGTTTTTTCTTTCGGGGCGGGGTTCGTTTCCCCACCGGCGGTACAGCCCGAGAACGACAGGCAAAAGTGCCCGTCGCCGATTCGGTGATGCAAGAGCGATTTGCAAATTCCGAAGCCGACAGTGAAGTCTGGATGAAAAGAAGGAAAATTCCGTATGGTTCGACGGTTTACGGTGACGATTGCCGTAGGGATATATCCAAAATGGGTGTTTTCCACCGATTCGGGTGATGAATTTCCCCGCATGGCAAAGTCGGAAAGCCCGATATGCCGTCGGACAACAATTTTTCTTGCCTTGAACTTTTCCGCGCATAAGGGACGGTTCACGGCTTTTTTGTTTTTCGCGTCGAAAAAAGAGAAAACGATCGGTAAGAGGGCACCGTGCGTCGATTTCAAACTAGTTTACGGTTATGAAACGGTATTGCGGCGCATACGGTTGCTTAGAGGAGATTGTTTGATATGATAAAACTTTCGGTCAAAAAAACCGCCTATATCGGGTTATTATCCGCTCTTGCGACGGTTTTGATGTTTTTTCCGCATTTTCCCGTGTTAGGGGCTTTTCCGTTTTTGAAGATCGATTTTGCCGACGTGCCCGCGTTGATGGCGGCGTTGACGCTTCATCCGTTGGCGGGAATTGTCGTGGAACTTATCAAGAATTTGATTCACCTGTCGGCGAGCGGCACGGCGTTTGTCGGTGAACTTTCAAACTTTATCGTCGGCAGTGTCTTTACCCTTGCCGCGGGAATCTTATCGCGCGGACTGTGCAAAAATAGGCTGATGAAGAAAAAATTGCGCGTTACCTTACCGATTGCCGTAATTTTTCTCACGATTGCCGCCGCGCTTTCGAATTATTTTATTGTCGGTCCGCTCTATTTCGGCTCGGCATCCGAAAAAATCATGGAATTTGTATTGTACGGTGTAGTTCCGTTTAATCTCATCAAAGGCGCATTACAATCGATCGCTTTTTATTTTCTCTATCGCGGCACAGCGCCTCTTATTCAAAAAAGAATGTATGAATATCGATAATAACAGCCGTTTTGCGGCAAGGAGTATAGATAAAATGAAACACTGCGAAAATACAAGCGAAGCGCTCACGCGTTTATCGAATGTCGAACTGTTTGTATTGGATATGGACGGAACGATTTATCTCGGTGACGATCCGATCGACGGCGCCGTCGCGTTTTGCAACAAGATTTTGTCGAGCGGACGAAAATTGATGTATTTCACCAACAATGCGTCGCGCAACCCCAATGACTATGTCAAACGCCTTTGCGGGATGGGCTTTCCCTGTACGCGCGAAAATATCGTGACGTCGGGTGATGTTACGATTGCGTATTTGAATCGCCATCATGCGGGAAAATCGGTCTATCTTGTCGGGACGCCCGCTTTGGAGCAAAGTTTTCGCGACAGCGGAATTTCCCTTTCGGACGACGCCGACATTGTGGTCGTGAGCTTTGATTTGACTTTGACGTACGAAAAATTGGAGCACGCTTGTGCTTTAATTCGAAAGGGCGCGAAGTTTTATTCGACCCACCCCGATATCAATTGTCCGACCGCCGACGGCTATATTCCCGACAGCGGTGCCATATGTGGGGCGATTACCCTTTCCACCGGTGTTACGCCGCGTTATTTCGGCAAGCCCTACGGCGAAACTGTTGAAATGATCGAAGCATTGTCGGGTGTCGGACGCGATCGTGCCGTTATGGTCGGCGACCGTTTGTATACCGACATTGCTCTCGGCAAGAAAAACGGTATGCTTTCGGTTTTGGTCATGTCGGGTGAAACGACCGAAGAGATGCGTAAAAACGCCGCCGAGGACGAACAGGCGGATCTGCTGTTTGCAAGCGTTGCCGAAATCTTCCCGTCGATCGGGGAGTAAGCAACGAAGCTATGTTTTGCGTCACCATGTGAACCAGAAGCAAAATGAATCGGCGAAAAAAACGAAAAGAAACGGAAAAAACGGAAAGGAACAAGAGTATGGCACAACTGTGTATCAATCTTCTTGATTGGGACGAATCGGCGGAAAAACGAATTCAAACAACGAAAAAAGCGGGCTTTGATGGAATCTTTTTCGAATGGGAAAATGCCGATATGGCGAAAGAATATGCTGCCGCAATCGACCGCGCGGGACTGTTTTTGCAATCGATCCACGCCCACTTTTATACCGTTAACACGATCTGGCACGAGCACGACCCGAAAGGGGACGAAACGATCGAAACTCTGATACGGTGTGTTGACGATTGCGCGACGTTCGGCACGCCGATTTTGGTTTGCCATGCCTTTATCGGATTCGACGAGCACGAACCGACCGAAATCGGTTTGCAACGACTCGAAACGCTGTTGGAACACGGTGCGAAGAAAGGCGTAAAGCTCGCATTCGAAAATACCGAGGGCGAAGAGTATTTGGCGGCAATCATGGAGCGTTTTCACGATTGCCCGTCACTCGGCTTTTGCTTGGATTCGGGACACGAACTTTGCTACAATCGCGGGCGCGACAGGATCGCGCTTTACGGAAATAAGCTTTGCGCCACGCACTTGAACGACAATTTCGGGGTGACGGGCGACGACATCACGTGGTTGGACGATTCGCACGTGTTGCCGTTTGACGGAATTGCCGATTGGAACGGAATTGCCGCGCGCCTGAAAGCGTGTGCGTTTCAAGGTCCGCTTACCTTTGAACTCACCCGCCGAAACAAGCCCGACCGCCATACGCACGACAAATACGAAGCATGGAGCCACGTGGAATTTTTGGAAAATGCGTATGAGCGCGCTTGCCGTTTCGAGGAGCTTATGAAATAAGGAATTGAAAAGTTTTGAGAACAAGCTGTCGAAAATTCGATGCCGTAAATGATGCGTGTCCTGCCATGCCCTCTTGTGACAGGGGACAAGTATCATAGACACGAGCGGAAGGAAAACAGCACCGTTGCCCCGTTTTTTAGAAAAAAGTGGGGCAAAATATTTTGGAAATCGGTATTTATGCCGTTGTCGGAAACACCCGAGAACGGCACGTTGCAAACCGCACAATACGAAACGCGCGAAAAGTTGCTGATTTTGTGGAAATGACGGTAGTTTTTCTGTTGACAAGCGGTGCGGTTTGTGCTATAATATCCCAAAAGAAATCTTTAAGTACGATACAGAGCGATCGGCAAGATGGACATTTGGGTGGCGGGGCGTACATTTCCCCTGCGTTTTGTTGTGCGTCTTGCTTTCTCGGCAAGGCTTTTTTTGTGCCGTGCCGCAACCGAACGAAAGGACGAAGAATTTATGCAGAAAACAGGTGCCAACATAATCGGCTTTGACGGTGCACCGTCCGCACAAGCGGCTGTTTGCGCGTTTCTTCGGTCCGATTTTTCAAAAAAATCCGTTTTTGCCGAATCTGCCGAATCGATCGATACCGATTACAATACGCCGCTTTATACGGCTTTTCCCGGCTTTTGTGATGTGCACGTG
>CAYNXA010000133.1:0-5789 GCA_964401015.1 uncultured Oscillospiraceae bacterium | reverse complement strand
GATGTGTCGGTCGAGGAGATGTATCCGAAGAGCCTGTATGTTTACATCGACAAGCCGTCCAGTCGCAGTGTGAAAGTGACGGCGGAATATACCGGCGGTACCGCCGACGATAAACTGTTGAAGATCGGTACGCCCGAAACGTCGAAAAGCTATATCACCGTTCGCGGCCCGCAGGAAGTTTTGTCGACGGTGGCGTGCGCCGAAGTGACGGTGGATCTGCCCCAAATTTCCCATTCGATCAACGTCCGCGGGGTGGCGCCGCGCCTGTTGGATTCCGACGGCAACGAGATCGATAATCCGTACGTAACTCTCGTCGACAAGAGTATCGACGTGTATGTGCCGGTCATCATGGAAAAAGAATTGTCCATCGTGCCGTCGCTGTTGCACGGCATTTTCGACGAATCGTATATCACATACACTGCCACGCCCGCCACGGTCACCGTGCGCGGAGAGATCGAAACGCTGGAAAACTTGACCGAGATCGAAACGGCACCGATCGACGAAACGCAGATCGGCTCGTCGCAAAACTTACAGCTTGACTACGAATTGCCCGGCGGCGCGACGACGGTCGGTACGCGAACCAAATGCGCGATGAAGATCGGTATCAAAGGCTATCGCGAACGCCAGATCACGTACATTTCCCGCCGTATCACGGCACAAGGGTTGGACGACGGACTTTCGGTCGACATAACCACACCGCTGTATTTGGTGGTGTGCGGTCCGAATGAGGCGATCGCCGACATTTCGGCATCGGATATCCGCGCGACGGTGTCACTCGACGGGCTTACTCCCGGCGAATACGTCGATTATCCGGTCGAAGTGACCTTTGCGTCGGACGAAATACGCAACGCGTATATCAAAAATGCCGATACGTATACGGTAAGTTTCATTATTTCCGAAACAGCGGACGACTTGTCGTTCTTGGCGGAAGGAACGTTGTCATGAAAGAAGTTTCCGCTTTGATCTTGCGCGGAATCCGCGTGGCACTGACCGACGCGCGAGAGGACTATGACGGCGCGGCGTCGGATATCGCCCAACGAAAGTTGCGCAAAATGGCATTTCCGTATGCGGTCGACCGCGCGTCGTTTTCCGTCTATAAAAAATCGGTCGACGCGCGACGCCCCGACAGCATTTTCTTTACCTATTCGATTCTCTTTCGCTTGCGCGAGAAACTGAAACTTTCCGACGAAAAGCGGGCGCGCTTCGAATCGTACTGTGCCGCGCATGACCTTGCGGTTTTGGACGAAACGATGCCGACTTTTGTGCCCCACGCGTCGCTTACGGGGGCGGCTTCCCGCCGTCCCGTCGTGGTCGGCTTCGGTCCTGCCGGCATGTTTTGTGCCCTTGCCCTTGCGCGGGCGGGGCTGCGCCCGATCGTTTTGGAACGCGGTTCTTGCGTCGAAACCCGCACCGAACAGGTGCGCGCCTATTGGGAGGACGGAAAACTTTCGACCGAATCCAACGTACAATTCGGCGAAGGGGGAGCAGGCACCTTCTCGGACGGCAAACTGTTGACGCGGATCCACGACCCGCTTTGTTCGTATGTCCTGACGACGTTTTGCGAGCATGGCGCCGACCCGACGGTTCTCACGTCGGCAAAACCGCACGTCGGCACCGACCGCCTGCGGGAGATCGTCCGCAATATCCGAAAAACGATTTTGTCACTCGGCGGCGAAATTTTCTTCGATACCCGCTGTATCGCACCGATCTTTCGCACAAATGGCGCCGTTTGCGGCGTCGAAAGCTCACGCGGCACCATCGAAACCGACGCGCTATTTTTGGCGGTCGGTCACAGTGCGTGCGATACCTTTTTGCATTTGCGTGACGCGGGCGTGACCCTTTGCGCCAAGCCCTTTTCGGTGGGCGTGCGCGTCGAACATTTACAGTGCGACGTGGATCGCGCGCTTTACGGCAAACACTTTGAAAATCCCGCCCTCCCGCGCGGCGAATATGCCCTTTCACGCCGCTACGGCGAACGGGCGGTCTATTCGTTCTGTATGTGCCCCGGCGGCACGGTCGTGGCGTCGGCAAGCGAGGAGGGAACGATCGTTACCAACGGCATGAGTTATCGGGCGCGCGACGGCAAAAATGCCAACGCCGCCTTTGCCGTATCGATAAGCGAACGCGATTTCGGCGGCGATTTTTTAGCGGCGATCGATTTTCAGCGCTCAATCGAAAAAGCCGCTTTTGCGGCGGCAAACGGAAAAGCACCGCTCGACACGATGGGACATTTTCTGCACGGCAAACGCCAAACGCTCGGACGGGTCGAACCGACTTATACCGGAAAAACCGAGTTTTGCGATCTCGACGCGCTCTTTCCGTCGTATGTCGGCGAACATTTGAAGCGTGGTTTTTGCGATTTCGAAAAGAATTTGGTCGGTTTTACGGCGGACGATGCGATTTTGACCGCCCCCGAAACCCGAACATCGTCGCCCGTTCGGATTCCGCGAAACGCCGATACGTTGTATGCCGAGTCGCATGACGGTCTTTATCCTTGCGGCGAGGGAGCGGGGTATGCGGGCGGTATCACCAGTGCCGCCGTCGACGGCTTGCACTGTGCTTTGCGCTATTTGAAAGGCTCACAAGAAAGCAAAATGTGAAAATTCGACAAAACAGAATCCGACGAGGGGGAAAACGACGTGACACAAACGGGAAAAGTTATCGCGCGAAAGGGCACGACGGTCGAGGTCGAAGTTTTGCGCCGTTCGGCGTGCGACGGCTGTCGTCAAAAAAAGTATTGTGTCGGCGGCACGTGCGAATCGACCGACGGCGGCGCGCACCAAGCGAAACCTCTGCGCACGACGGCGTTTGACCCGCTCGGCGCGTCGGTCGGCGATACGGTTGAGCTGTCCTCACCCGACCGTTTTGTGTTGGGAACGGCGTTTTTGCTGTTCGTTTTGCCCCTTTGCACGGCAATCGCGGCGGGTGCGGCGGCGCATACTTTGGGATCTTCCGAGGGCGGCGTGTACGGCTGTGCGGCGGCGGGCTTTGCCCTTCCGTTTTTTGCCGTTTTGTTCGGCATGAACCGTCGTGCCGCGCGAAAACAGTTTGTGACCGTTACGGCGATTTCGGAAAAAGCTTCTATGCCGCATGATATGGATTCGGCGTCCGAAAATCAAGCGGACGACCCGCCGACCGTGATCGGGCTATCAAATCAAAAGTAAGGAACGGCGTTTTCATGAATATACGATTGAAGAACCAAAAAGAATGGATCGTGCGCTCATACGACAAAGAAACGGCGCGCCGACTTTCCGATACCCTTTCGATTTCGGACTTTTCGGCGCGTTTGCTTGCGGCGCGCGGATTTTGCGACCCGTCCGAAGCGGCGGATTTTTTGCATGGCGACAACGACGATTTTCCCGATCCGTTTTTGCTTCCCGATATGGATAAAGCCGTCGAACGGATCACGATGGCGATCGGGCGGGGCGAAAAGATCTTGATCTACGGCGATTACGATGTCGACGGGCTTTCGTCGGTGGCGGCGCTTTATACCTATCTGTCCGAGCGGGGCGCCGATGTATGTTATTATATTCCCAAACGGGATTCCGAGGGATACGGTTTGAATTGTGCGGCGATCGAGCGCTTTGCGGCGGCAAAGATCGGGCTCATCATCACCGTCGACACAGGCATTACCGCTTTGGAAGAAGTTGCCGCCGCGCGCGGACACGGCATCGACGTCGTGATTACCGACCACCACGAATGTGTGACGGCGGGTGAAACAATGCCCGAAGAAGTAAGCGTCGGAGAACTCACGGAAGAAAACACTTCCGACGGCACGTCGAACGACGAAAAAAACGGCGCGAAGCTGCCGCCCGCTTATGCCGTCGTCAATCCCAAACGTCCCGACAGCCGCTATCCCTTTCGTATGTTGGCGGGCGTCGGCGTCGTGTTCAAATTGCTGTGCGCGCTGGCGGGCGAACAAAACCGCGAAGATATTTATGCGCGATATCTCGATCTGGTATCGCTCGGCACGGTTGCCGACGTTATGCCGCTTGTCGGCGAAAACCGCCGTATCGTGTCGCGCGGACTTTCGATCTTGAATCAAAACGGCGGCAATCTCGGCGTGCGCGCTCTTTTGTATGCCGCGGGGCATACCGACGGCAAAGTCTGTACCGCAACGACGATCGGTTTTTTGATCGCGCCGCGCCTGAATGCGGCGGGACGGATCGGCGATGTGGACCGTGCGGCGGAATTTTTGATTACCCGTGACCCCGAACGGGCGCAAGCGATCGCCGAATTGCTTTGCGAACAAAATCGTGAACGCCAAGCAATCGAAACCGAAATCTTTACCCAAGCGGTCGCTATGGTCGAAGAAAAGCACGATTTCGAAAACGACAAGGTTTTGGTGCTTTACGGTGAAAATTGGCATCAAGGTGTGATCGGAATCGTCGCGTCGCGGTTGTGCGAACGCTACGGGTTGCCGTGTATTTTGATTACAAAAAGCGGTGAGATCGGCAAAGGTTCGGCACGCAGTATTCCCGATTTTAATATTCACGAGGCAATCTGCGCCTGTCGCGAGCACCTTTTGAAATGCGGCGGTCATGCTCTGGCGGCGGGACTCTCGCTGGAACTTTCCCGAATCGACGCGTTTCGTCGCGCTCTTTGCGACTATGCCCGCGACCGCATTACCGACGAAATGCGGGTTCGAAAGCTGACGATCGATCTGGAACTTGCTCCGTGTGAGCCCGATCTGCGCCATGCCGAAGCGATCGCGGCATTGGAACCGTTCGGAACCGACAATCCCGCGCCGCTGTTTGTTTTGCGCGATATGGCTGTCGAGGCGATCACGCCGCTTTCGGGCGGAAAACATTTGCGCTTGCTTTTGGCGTGCGGCGGAAACAGTTTTACGGCGCTGTATTTCAACAAAACGCTCGAAGAATTTCCGTATGCGCTCGGCGAACGAATTGATGTGGCGTTCCGATTGGAAATAAACGAATTTCGCGGCAACCGTTCGGTGCAATTGCATTTGGTCGATACCCATCCGTGCGACGAAACTCTTTCGTATATCAACAAACAGGCAAAAGCCTATCTGCGCGCCATTTCCACCTTTACGATAACGCGCGAGGATTTGCCCGAAATGACCGATTTTCGGCGCAGTTTTGTTTGGCTTCGCACGGCGGTGCGAACCGATTCACATATCGATATCTATATGGCGGCGCGCCGTATTTCCGATGGCGGCGAACGGACGGTGACGCCCTGTATGCTCAATCTGATGCTCGATGTTTTCGCCGAACGCGGATTGATCACCCTCTCGCGTGACGGGTTGAACGACGCGCAAGTTACGCTGTGCCCCGTCGAAGAAAAGGTCGATCTTGCCGCCGCACCTCTTTGGCAGAAATTGCAAAAGAACGCGATGTGAGCGGCTGCGTGGAGCCTTGCGGCGTGTGCCCCGCATTTGCGGGGATGATTGGCATTTTCGTCGGCACAATAATGATGAAAGTTTTTGCCCCGCTTTTTCAAAAAGCGGGCGGAGTCAAGGGACTTGTTCGCGCCGACAAAAATTCCGAACACAAAACGTAAACCCATTTTTCAAAAGGTGCGGAGCGGCGCTCCTCCCCTTTCGTTTTCACAAAAACGCACCCCAAAAGTGTCCGACTTTTGGGGTGCATCTGTCACACATTATTCACATATATCCGCTATATCCGTACATATCCGCGCACATTCATTCGAAGTTACGGATGCGAGTCGGCTTCGGTTACAATAATACGGATATATCGACCATATCGATATGGCAGCAAGTTTTCCGTATACCGTACCGCGCGGTTTTTACTATCGCTCTGTTACTCGAT
>CAYNXA010000132.1:0-5799 GCA_964401015.1 uncultured Oscillospiraceae bacterium | reverse complement strand
CGTTGCATAAAATCCAAACGTAAGACGTAAATCCATTCCTGTTCTTTGTAGGGGAGGGGTTCTACCCCTCCCGCGTCTAAAAATTCCCGCCGCCGAAAATTTCATCGCACACGGCGAAATTTATATTTTAATTCTGCATTCAGCATTTTCAAGAATCCCCCACCCGCTTCGCGGGAGCCCCCTTTAGGCAAGGGGCCTTAAAGAGCGGGGGATTCGCGCACGCCGCTGCCCTTTATTCAGCCTCCCTTGTGTAAAGGGAAGTGGCACGCCGTAAGGCGTGACGGAGGGATTGTCAAATTTGCGGTGGCGTAAATTCCGAGAGCGCGCCCCGCAGAGGCGGGAATGCTCACCGCAGGTGCGGCAAGCAAAATAATCATAAAGCAGGTAGATCATGGCAAATTACAAACCCTACAAACCCAAGAAAAAGAAACCGAAACCCGAAGCGGCACCCATGCCGCGCGAGGTGAGCAATGTTATTCAATGGTTCCCCGGACACATGGCAAAAGCCCGCCGCGAGATCACCGAAGATCTGTCGCTGGTGGATATCGCCATCGAAATATGCGACGCGCGTATCCCGATTTCCGGACGAAATCCGCAGATCGACGAGATCCTCGGCGGCAAACCGTCGCTTCTTTTGATGAACAAATGCTCACTTGCCGACCCCGCCGCCAATGCGCGCTGGAAAGACTATTACCGTTCGATCGGGCAACACGTCATTTTTACCGATTGTGTTACCGGTGAGGGAATCGGCGACATCATTCCCGCCGTGCGCGAGATCCTTGCGGACAAATTGAAACGATTCGAAGAAAAAGGCATGGTCGGACGAATCCCCGTGCGCTGATCATCGGTATCACCAACGTCGGCAAATCGACCCTTGTCAACAAGCTTTCGGGCACCAAACGCGTGAAAACCGAAGATCGTCCCGGTGTGACCCGCGAAAACCAATGGGTGACTGTCAAAAACAGTATCGAATTGCTCGATACCCCCGGTATTTTGTGGCCCAAATTCGAGGACGAACGGACAGGGCTGCGCCTTGCTTTTACCGGCGCGATACGCGACGAAATTTTGGATCGCGAGGAAATTGCCGTTTCGCTTTGCAAAACGCTGTATAAACTTTATCCCGACAAACTTTGCGAGCGCTACAAGCTTTCGCGCGACGAGATCGACGAATTGCAACCCTACGAGTTGTTTGAGCTCATCGGTCGTCGACGCGGATTTTTGATTGCGGGGGGCGAAGTCGATTATGCCCGCACCGCCGTGATGTTGCTCGACGAATTTCGCGGCGCTAAGATCGGCCGCATGACTCTTGAAAATCCGCCGCGCGCTTGACCGGCAACGCAAAAGCAAACGGTAAAATCGAAAAAACGGCGCGGAAACTTTCGTTCCGCGCTTCTCCCGAATCTTACGTTCTTCGGTATGTCACGTGGGATTCGGGAGCATTTTTTTCATCGATTCGGTAAGGTTCTTGCTCCGTATCGGGTCGCGCCCCGAAAGTCCCGCCACGGCGAAGGATATCGACGGCAAAAGCGCGGGCAAAACGGCACGAATAAAGGCTTCGTCACAGCGCAAATTCAAAAGCAGACTTTTTCCCAAACAGCCCGCTTTGCTTCGCGAGGGAAGAAACAGCGGCTTTTCATAAGAACGGTCGCGCGGCGCGGAGGAAAAAGTCGATTTGTCGGACGAAAGTGTGAGCGGAATACGGCGGCGGTTGCGATCGTAATTGCCGATATGACCCGCGCCGCTTAAATTGGTCGAAAAAAAGACCGCTTCGCTGTCGCACAGATTCACGGTCAATTCGGGAATAATATCATCGGGGTCGAATCCGTCGCCCCCGATCGTAACGACCAGATCGCAGTTTTTGCTCAAATGATAGAGTTTTTCGCGACAGAGCCGCACCGCTTCCCGATCGCTTCGCGACAATAGGGCGGTGTGATAGCCGCATAAGGTGTAGCCGCTGTCTTTTAGGCAAGCGCTTACTTCGCCGCAACATTTGACCGCGCGGGACAAAAGCGCAAGGTTGCGTCCGCAACAAAGAATACCGAACGACGGCATGTCGGTCATGGTTCATTCTTCCTTTCTTTTACTTATGTGTTTATGTGTTCTGTTCGTTTTTTCGGGTTGCGCACCTTGCGGTGGGCACCTAACGGTGGGTGCATACAGTATTATAAAACCTTTCGGCGGCGAGCGCAAGAAAAAGCGTTCGTTCTCTTTTGCGCCTTTTTGCGAAAATCTTTCAGCCGATTTTTTGCTTTTTTGCGTCTTTGCGGCGAAAGAGCGGGTTTTCTCACGCAAAAACCGTTTGTTTTTGTTTTTTTGACCATCGAAAATATGCCTTGACAGACGCGCCGAAAAAGGGTATGATAGTTATAAGAAAAAAATACGAAAACCGCTCCGAAACACACCCGATTCGGAGCCTTTCGAAAATACAGAAAAAGCCCGCGAAAGATCTTGTTTTTTTCGTTTTTGTCTTTCGTCGCGGCGGGAGAAGATACATTTTATGTCCATGTCCCCAAATCCGTTTACAGCTTCCGCGCAACCCGCGGAAAAATCCGACTCTATGCGAACCTTTACCGCGTATCCCGAACCGAACGAGCTGCCCGCTTTGTTTTCGCACGGATGTGTGGCGGCTCTCGGCAATTTCGACGGCGTTCATCGCGGTCATGCCGCTTTGATCGCGGCGGCAAACGAGATCGCCGCGCGGGAAACGCGCCTTTCTTGTGTATACAGCTTTCGTGAGCATACCGCGATGTCGAGCGGAAAGGCTCCTCTTCTTTTGACTTTGCCCGACGAGAAAGAAGCGCTTCTTGCCGCACTCGGCGTTGATGTCTTTATGAACGACGATTTTTCGGCGGTTCGCGCCCTTTCATGTGAGGAATTTTGTCGGGATATTTTGGTCGGACGGTTGCATTGCGAAGTTGCCGTCTGCGGCAACGATTTCCGCTTCGGAAAAGACCGCACGGGCGATTGCGAAACCTTACGACGGGAAATGGAAAAGCTCGGAAAACGCGTATGTGTCGTCGACGATGTGTTTGACGATACCGACGGAAACGAAAAGCCGCTTCCCATTCATTCGACGACGATACGCGCCCTTTTGGCGGCGGGAAAGGTCGAACGGGCGGCAAGTCTTTTGGGACGTCCTTATTCGCTTTCCTGTCCGGTTATTCACGGCAAACGAATCGGCCGCACACTCGGCTTCCCGACGGTCAATCAAGAACTCGACGCGCGCAAGATTTGCCCGAAAAACGGCGTGTATGCCTGTCGGTGTACGGTTGACGGAACGGTGTATCGCGGCGTTTGCGATGTCGGTATCAAGCCGACGGTCAATCGATACCCGAATTTCCAAACCTTACTCTGTGAAACACATATTCTCGGTTACAGCGGCGATCTGTACGGCAAAATCGTTACCGTCGAATTTTGCGCACGCTTGCGGGACGAAAAGAGGTTTTCGTCACTGGACGAACTGAAAGACGAGATCGAACGAAACAAGTGCCAAACCGAAGAATTGTTCGACGCACTCGAAGCGCAAGAGCCGAACGACGCTTTGCACATTCTTAACCCCAAAACGAATACGACAAATTCGAAAGAATAAATTCGAAATAGACCCCACCCACTGACCCGAAAGGAGGACGATCGATGAATCCGAATACCCGCCGCATTTCCCGCCTTGCCGCCCTGCTTACGGCTTTTTCGCTTCTCGGCGGTTTGATTCCCTGTTCTTATATTGCCGACGCCGATACGCCGAAAGAAAACGGCGAAAACGCTTCGATATCCGACGAAACCGCGACCGACGGCGCAACCGATTCTCTTTCCGACAGCGATACGATGACCGAAGCGTACCGCTTTTCGTATTACGATAACCAAACGTTTGCCGATTTTGCGGGGCTTAATACGCCGCATACCGAAGCGGTAAGTTCGATCACCGTCAATCTCGAAAGCGGTCTTGTTATGTTCGAAAACAATCCGCGCCAAAGCGTATATCCCGCCTCGACCGTCAAATTGATGACGGCGATCGTTGCCGTCGAAGCGATTCCCGATCTTGAAACGGTGATCTGCGCGAGCGAAACGGCGGTTAACCGTTCGACCGGCACCCGCCTGAATCCCACCCGTCCCATCAAGGCGGGCGAAGCCTTTACGGCGCGGGAGCTTCTTTACGGTCTTTTGGTGGTTGGTGCCAACGACGCGGCGAATGTGCTTGCCGAATATGTCGGAGGAAGCGTCGAGGGCTTTTGCAAATTGATGAATGAGAAAGCCGCCGCACTGGGCGCGACGAATACGCATTTTACCAACCCGACGGGTATGCACGACGACAGCATGGTCACGACGGCATACGATATGGCGCTGATCGCGCGGTATGCCTATTTCATCAATGAGATCACCAAAATCGCGGGCACGACCAATTATACCGTCGAACCGACCGAAAAGACGAGCGACCGTCGGTATTTATACAACCGAAATCGCTTGATCCGCCGCGTCGACGGCGAAACCGATTATTTTTACAAAGGTGCGCTCGGACTCAGCTCCGGTTCCACGCCGCAAGGGGGAAACTGTGTCGTTGCCGTTGCCAAACGGGAGGGACTGACCTACCTTACGGTCGTGATGAATTCGCCCGAAATCGAAGAAGAAAACTTCGCGTATGTCGACGCGCATGCCCTGCTTGACGCTTGCTTCGACGGCTTTTCGATGCAGACCGTCACGGGAGGCGGCAATATGATCTGCGAGATTCCCGTTTCGCTTGCCGCCGGTATCGATCATGTGACGCTGTATGCCGCCGAGGATATTACGGTGCTTTTGCCGAACGAATATGCCGCCGAAGATATGACGCTCAAGCGATTGGTCTATGACGACGCAAAAGCCCCCGTTCACGAGGGTGAAACGTTCGGCGAGCTTGCCGCCGTCTATAAAGGGACGATCACTTTGGGCGAAACGGTATTGGTGGCAAATGCGTCGGTCGATCGCAGTAATCTCTTGTATGCGCTGAGTCTGCTGTCGGCGTTCTTTACGAGCCGTTGGTTTATCGCCGCCGCCGTGATTGCCGTTTTGCTGTTTGTCGTCTATTGTATTCTCTATTACAAAGCCTTTATGCGCCGTCGGCGTTTTCGTTCGTAAGTTCATTCGTAAAAGAGCGAGAAAAACGCGTCGACGGAAAAGATAAAACCAATACCGAACCGAGAAGAGAACAGTATGGATATTCAAGAAACACTCATCACCTCCGTAAAAGGCGAATACGATGTCGTGGTCGTCGGTGCGGGACCGGCGGGCTGTGCCGCCGTCGCTTTGGGACGACCGGCTTTATGAATCCCTTTTTCGATTTCGAAAACAAGGCGGGCTTTGTACGGGAGATCGTTTCCGAATTGCAATAAAACGGTCATTTCGGCAGCTTTTGGAATCAGAGCTTTCATTAGTGCCGACAAGCCCGCATGTCGCATGTTGGGCGATGAATAACAAACCGATGTGACGGCGTGGGTAACAGACGGTGAGAACAGCCGTAGAGCGCGCTTATTCGAAAAAACGAACAAGGAGAAAGAGCCTATGAAACTGGGAATTGCGGGACTTTTCCCGAACGATTTTGACCGTATCGAATATGCGGCAAAGCTCGGCTACGATTTCATCGAATCGGGCCTTTCGCTCTTGCATGCCGAGTATACCGACGCCGATGTGCGGGCTTTTGCCGACTATACCCATTCGTTGGGACTGCCGATCGTCAGCACAAACGGCATGTTTCCGGGGTATATCAAATTGATCGGCAAAGAGGTTGACCGTCCTTTGATCGAAAATTATTTGCATGAAGCTTTTTCGCGT
>CAYNXA010000131.1:0-5835 GCA_964401015.1 uncultured Oscillospiraceae bacterium | reverse complement strand
CGCCCGGAACAGGGTCGGAAAACAGCGCAGATTCACCCAAGCGTGAAAACTGAGTGCTTGAGCCTCCTGCCCAACTCACGCCATAGCTCCGCGCAGTGCAGGGCTTCAAGATATTCGGTCTTGCACCGAGAAGTATTCCGCTCATATATCAGCTCTCTCCTCTCGTCTTTAACTCATAGAAAAATGTCAGATTACCTGTGGGTTTTGCTTTCGCCTGTACGGTAAATTTAGTCGCGGCAATATGAAGCTCATAATACCCATTCTGTGAAATCCAATCGTATGTGCTTGAATCAGCCGCGCACACAACAACGTCCTGCTCCTCTTTGTCAAAGTCGGGTGGAGTAATATCACAGGCATACCAGAACTCATCAGATGAATCCGGTGTTTGCTGATACCACGAGGCGGGTGCGAGAGTGACGCAATACTGCTCACCCGAGCCACCGCCTCCACCGCCGACAAGGTACAGGGTTTCTCCGCTCAGGAAACCTATCACAACACTACCGCTGACGAAGAACTTGTTGCCCGGGGCTTTTCCGCTGGGAAGAAGTACAGCAACAGAAGCTCCGTTGATTGTGAACGTATCGCCTTTGGAATAGAGAGCGGTTGCAACAAACTTTATGTTGTTTCCGCCACCCATCAGAGCCAAGGCGTGGTTTGTGCCGGTCTTGGTATGCGTGTAGGTCGAGAAGCCTGTTTTGCGTACTTTCTCTATGGTGTCCTGCATTTCGGCTTCAAGCTCCTCAACAGCCGAGTTGACCGTGTTCTCCATGTTGTCAATCTCGTTTTGCAGATGGCCGGCAACATCGCCGTCAAGGACGTACTGAACGTTGGCAAACCATTCCTCAAAGCTTGCTTTCGACTGCGCTTCAAAAGCATCCATTGAAGCGTCAAGGGAATCGTATCTGGCCTGCCCCAGCTCCTCGTAATAATCATATTCGTTTTTAATGCGTTCCTCGTACTCCGCGAAAAACGCATCAAACTGAGTAGTCAGAGAGGAAAAATCGAATTGATCTATTACTCCGGTAACGAAGCCGCACAAAGCACTGTCTGCTCTGCGATCGGTTATATTCGACTGCACAATGGATGTAACGCCCTGACCGACATATACATCAGCGAGAGCCAGCTCATAAACCTCGGCATCTCGTGTGAGTGCCGTTGCAGACGGGGCTGTTGCCGGTGTCCCCTCTAATACCTCAACTGTTATCTTTCTGTTTAGCAAACTCCAACGCAGAACAATGCGATCTATGCGATTGTATACGCCGTCTGCGACCGAAAGAGTTTTCCCGAGGTCGGTCGTGTTTCTGTAGTAATAGCCGTTTATGAAACCCGACCCTGCTTTTATGGTTATCCCCATGCCGCTTGCAATGACAATCTGCAAGCTGTTTGACGGCTGGGCATATACGCCGTTGGAGATGAACGAGGCGAAGTACGCCGCCCAGTCCTCGGCAGAATATCGCCTGTCATGGGAAACCGAATTGAAAAAGCTGCTTTTCTCAGCCATGTTTACCCTCCTGCTGCTATAGTCTTTATCTGCTTATACAGACTTGGTATGGATTCACCGAATGTGATTTCAAGGCTTTCACCCTCAACCTCATACACTTCGGAGATTTCAGTTATTCGCGCGTCAATACGCACGTTCCATGTTTTATTGACGCACGTTACCCTGTCACCGAGGTCAAAATCCACCCTGTAGATTAGATTCGCTCCCACGTTAATTTCCGATGAGAACGACTGTGAAATTTGATATTGCTCCAGCTTTTCCGTGCCTCTGTCAAGCAACGCCTGTTGATACTCCGCATCAGTCAAAGTGATTTCCTTATCGTCATCATCTTTGTACGTTTGCTTGATATCGCCACCTGAAACATAAAGCTCTTTTCGGTCAAGCCCTGTGTTATCTGCATCGACAACGACAAGGGCAGGGTCTTCATTCTCTTTCTCCTCGCCTGTGACATAAGCTGTTGTTTTGTGCTTCTCAGTAGATTTTGTATACTCCTGCTCCAAAACGTTGTCATACTCTTGCGAGAAAATACACGGCGGATTCCCTGCCGTGTTGTCTGCTGTGCTGTCAACGCCCTTATAGACAGAAAACTGATGAGTGCCCTCGGCACGGTCGGTTATGACTTTCATGCCGATTTTTGACCCCTCGGCCAATTCTATCGCCGCATCCTGCACGTTGGCATAGGCTTCCGAGTTGTAGGTTATATCCTTGCCGCCTATTTCGGTATCGTTGTGCAGGGAAAACGCCGGAAGCTTTCGTTCCGGCGTGGTGTTTATACAGTTTTCGTTGACCATGCGGCGAATAAGCGTCTGCGCTGTTGCCGATACATTGACAAGCGGTGTGGCAATCACGCGGCGTGAGATCCACTGCAAGAGAAATTTCCCCTGTGCTTCAATCACTTCATACCCCTCAAGGTTTTTGCTGATGTTGGTGTAGAGAATTTCAGCGGCTTCATTGTCTCCGTGCTTAATGACGATATTCCCGTTTTTCAAAAGGCGGTTGTGCTCATCGTTAAACGGAACAAGTAGCTTAAATTCTCCGCAATCCCAGTATTTGCGCGTCCATACAAGGCTTGTAATCTGCTCTATAATGCCGAGCATATTCATTTCCGAATCGTATACATACAGTTCCAAGCCTACACCCCCAAATACAGATTGCTGTGCTTAATGGTCACATTGAGGTTATCCTCTCCCGAGGCGGCATAATAGCGATAGGGATTATCTCCTATGGCAAGTTGCAGATAAGTGGACTGGATATCCAAATAGCGGAATATGTCCGATTCCTCGCCGCGCTGATTTTTGAAGGTCACAGATTTTTCGCCGTAGCCGGTTTTTATCGTGATTTCCTCGCCCGCCAGCATATCCATGTTGACCTGTATATACTCCTGCGTCTTTACATCAATGAGGCCGGGATTAGATACCGCGCCCTGTGCGGTAAAGGTTATAGTCAACCCTGTGGTCGCGTCACCTGTATTCTCAATATTCGTGATTAGGTTTGGCAGACGGTAGCCGACTTCCCATTGCGGATCTTTGGCACTGTTGGTCAGCTCCAAGCCCTCCACGCTGTCAAACTCCATGCCGCCTATCCACGTTGCAATTTGCGTATAGGTTTCGGCCTCATCTGTCCAGAACGGATTAAGGCATAAAAGGTTGACGGTGAAGCGCAGAAACACACCGTCAGAATCAAAGTGCGGAGCTGAATTAACCTTGCACTTTATCTGACGGGTAAAACTGTCGTGCTGATAGACCAGGACAGCGGAATAGGTGGGATTCAGCGCGTGGTTTAACTGATGTCGGTATTCGCGCACGATTGCTTTGTCCTGCTCGTTTATATGGCCGACAATCTCAATGTCTCTGCTGGCAATGTGATATCCGAGATAGGTTGCCCCCGCTTGGTTTATGCCGGAGGTGGAGTATATCTCATTTTCAACGTCCGACAGCCCCGATACATCCTTGGCTATGTTGGTGTGGAAAACGGAGTTGACGGAGAACTCTATCGCTGAGCTGTTTTCGTTGGTAAATGTAAGCTTTTCAATATGTTTACTTCTCATCTGTTCAACTCCCTTGCAACCTGCTTCATGTTGCGTTTTGCCTCGCGCTGCTGCCCGGCATAGCTGGTGTCGTTGGCATAAACGTTCTGCGTAAACTCCACATTGACCGGGCGATTCTTCGCCTTTGCGAGTTTATCAATAGATGATATCAATCTGTCATCAGACGCAGACACGCCGTCTATCATGCTCAGTATTTGAGCTGTGTTATCGGGGATTTCGGGCGGCTCAACCTCAACGGCCGTCACCTTGCTCATCGTGTCCTCCATCTGAGCGACAACCTCATCTTCAAGGTCACGAATACCGTAAATCATGCCCTCGTCAAGCCCTTGACCCGTTTTCCTTGTCAGCTTCGAGGGCGAATTGATTTGAGCCGCCTGATTCGCGGCGTTAATAGCATTCCTCACCATTGCCGCGGCTTCTGCGGCAACATGAGCCGCGTATGCCCTTACGCCGACTGCCGCACCCTGCGATATGCCGCCACCTACGGAGTAACCGGCACTGTAGGCATTGCTTCTGTAACCGAGAACCGTTTGATTGACGTCTGACAAAACCTGTGTCGTGGAATCTTTCATTCCGGACAACTGTTCCTCATACCCAGTAGCGGCTTGCAAACCCATATCCGTGACCGAAGCAACAATTTCAGGCTTTGCACTTTCGACATTGGCTTTTGTGTCGGACATGGCTGTGCTTGCGGCTTCGGGGATCTGCTGGAAGCCTTCGGCCGCTCCCTCACTGAGTGTGCTAAAAATCTCCTTTGTTTCGCCTGCACTTTGAGCCATGCTCTCAGAGCTTTCGGCTGCATCATCCAAGCTTCCCTTATATGAATCAATCATTTCTTGGGTTTCTTGGAGCTGTACCTTTTGCTCCTCAATGCTGGTTGAAGCCTCTGCCATACTGTTTTGAAGCTCAAACATTGCTTCAGCGGCCTGGATTTCGCTCTCCGTGAGCTGGCTCATGACCTCAAAAGTTTTATTGGTAGCTTCTTCGGCCTTTTCACGCGCGGCAGTTACAGCTTCGGTTTCTTTGCCTTTTGAATCTATAAGTGCCTGCGCCAGCTCCTCGCGCGCCGCTTGTTCAGCTTCCATTGCGGCTATGCAGTCATATGTACCTTGGGTTGCTGTGCTTTGATATTTTTCAAGCTCCATTCGAGCTTTTTCCAGGCCAACCTGTGTTTCTACCAGAGCCGCCTTTTGCTCTGCGAGGATAGTTGCAAAAGCTTGTTCCTGAGCGTACTGTTCCCACGCTTGCGCACCTAATCTAAGCTCATCGGTTGTAGTTTTGAGCTTGCCGGTGGTGTTATCCATCTCAATACCAACATTGGGCAAAAGCTCCTGTAGCATAGCTACAATGCCGTTATATTCGTCCTGCTCCTCTTTTGTAAGAGAAGTTTTCTCGTTGAGTTCTTCGAGGCGGCTGATGTGGTTATTAATTACTTTTGAAGTGGCTTCTATCTCATTTGTGGTATCCGCAAATTCCGTCTGCGCGTCTTTCAGCGTTTTACTACAGGTATCTAACGTGTCGTAAAGCTCGTCAGCTTCCTTTGTCGCGCTCGGCATTACTGCGGCAAACGTGCCTATAGCCGTCACAAGTCCGAGTATGGCAATAGCAACTATTCCGGCCGGGTTTGCAGCCAATGCGCTGTTGAAAGCTGTTATTAGGGGCAGAATCTTCGGTATTGTCATAAAGCCTGCCAAGCCGATAGAATACGCTCCAAGCGCAGTTGCAACACCTGTTAACGTTGGAGCAAGCCATTCGTTTGCCTGAACGAACTCCGTTGCCCATTTCACAACATCAGTACCGCTGTCTGCCAGCTCTGCTATTGCGGGCGTGAGCTGATCTCCCACGGCGATTTTGAGGTTGTTGACGCTGTTTTTGAACATCGTCATTTTGCTCTCGGTTGTCTCATATCGCGTGGTGGCTTCTTTCATCAGAGCGTTATTCTCAACCCACGCGGTATTTGCCGTATCAACAGCGGAAGACAGCAAGCCGGAAGCGGTTGCAAGGGATTTGAGCATATTACTCTGCCTTACGCCGGACAGCCCAATTTCGTCAAGGACGAGCGTTGCACTTTCGCCCTGCTCGTCAAGCTTGCCAAGCCCCTCAATGAACGCCTCGATAGCTTCAATGGGCTTGCTCTCCCATGTGGACGTAAACTGTTCAGCAGACATTCCGGAGATTTCCGCAAACTTTTTGAGGTTGTCTCCGCCGTTGACAACGGCTTTTTCGATCGCAGTCAAGGTCTGCGTCATGGCCGTACCGCCTGCTTCTGCTTCAATACCAACAGAGG
>CAYNXA010000130.1:0-5865 GCA_964401015.1 uncultured Oscillospiraceae bacterium | reverse complement strand
GCTTTAACCTTGCCGACGGCGTTTTGATCAAAGATAATCACATCGCCGCTGCCGGCAGTATCACCGCCGCCGTGAAAAATGCGCGAAACGTGATTCCGCATACCTTGAAAATCGAAGTGGAAGTCGAAAATTTCGATCAGCTCAACGAAGCACTTGCGGCGGGTGCCGACATTGTTATGCTCGATAATATGAGCAACGAAGCGATGACGCAAGCGGTGAAGATTACCGAACGCCGTGCTCTGCTTGAAGCGTCGGGTAATATGGATCGCCGCAATTTGCGCGAGGTTGCCGAAACGGGCGTTGACATCATTTCGATCGGCGCGTTGACCCATACGATCAAGTCGGCGGATATCAGTTTGAAGTTCACTGTGAATAAATAAGGACCCGAAAGACGGAAAACAGAACAAAAAAGTACTCGGATTTGAGGGCTTTTTGCGCTGAAAATTCAAAAAACGGCAGAAAAATTTGAGTTTTTTGCCTATTTTTTCGTTGCTTTTTGCCGCCCGTTTTCCCGATTATGTTTGCCTTTTTCCGACTTTCGGAGTAAAAAAGCACTTGCCGTTCGACAAGTGCTTTTTTGTTTTTGCTTGCTTTTTGTTTTCGACGTTTCTTACGGTATTGCCGTTTGCGTCAAAAAAGGACACGCTGACGCACCTCGGACACAAGCTCGTCCGGCAGGCGATACATTTTCAGAAGCGGATAGAGGGTATGCCCGTCAAGGGTTCCGACTTTCTCTTTTTCGGCAAAAGGCAGCGCGTTTTCCGAAAGCTCGGCGTACAAAAGGTCGCCGTCGGCGTATACGTGTCCGCATTTTTGAACGGCTCCTTGCAAATCGGCATAAAGAAGCGTTCGGTTTTCGCTTATATACCACAATCCTTCGGGCAGTCGCATGGTACAGCAGAAATATGCCTCGTACATATGCATAGAGAAATTCTTCGACGCCTGCCAATACGATCGAATTAGGTCCTGCGCCGCCGTTGGGGCGCTGAAGCGAAGAAAAACCGTTATGATAAATGCGGGCGGCTGTTGTGCGATAGGACTCCTTTTGAAATGAAAAAGGTTCGACCGATAAGCCGGGGCTAGGCTAAAGGTGGCTCAAAGGCAGGCGCTTATTTAACTTGAAATGCGGCAAACCCGAAAGGCGCTATGTCGGTTAAATAGACTTTATCACCTGAAAGTTTGCCCGAACAATTGACAAATTCGATTTCGGTATAGCGTTTGCCGAGTTCTATCGTCGGTTCTATGACGGTATCGGGAAAGAAATTCCACATGCCGACGGCAAGGCGGGTTTCTTTGGGTTTTTCGGTCGTTTCTTTTGTTTGTATATACAAAGACGGATGACCGTAGACGTAGGCGGGAAGTTTTTGCCCCGATAACCATGGGACGATAGTAGCATATTGTCGGCTTCGGGCATAATGGCGAAGCATTGCATCCGAGTTTTCCGAACGAGTGTTGACATTCAGTACCAAGAATCGATTGCCGTCGGCATTTTCGTAGCGATAGGATATGGGGACCCTGCCGTTTTTCGTTTCGGTATCGCTCAATATTTGAGCGTTTTCGCCGACGTTAATGTCATAAACAACGGCACCGTTTAACGCTATATGATTTTGATCCGACAAAAAGCGTTCTTCGGTCGCACCACTGTGGAAATCAATAGGGTTTCCGATTGCCGACAAACCGACATCGATTCCGCGTTCGGTCAAGATCTCGGCGGCGGCAATATCCAAAATCAATCCGTTTTTCAGTGCTTTCGTCGAAAGAGAACGAGCATTTTCGTCAAATACGATTCCGCAAACGCCCTCTCCCTCATAAACGGTTGGGATACTGTTATGGGAGAGGGTTCTTGCCGCTTTGGAAAAGAACAGGTCTTGAATTTCGACGCGATCGTTGACTTTGGTGGGCATAACCATGTCGGTGATTTTTTTCATCGATTCGTATACACGTATGCCGCAGTTCGTTTTTTCGGAAAACAAGCGATCGATCTCACGATATAGCGGACGGTTTCTTTCGTGAAATTTTGCATAACCGGTTTCGTAATCGGCATTTGATGTATAATCGATTCCGTATTTTAGTATTCCGTCGGTACAACCGCAAGCCCGAACAGCGGTATCGAAGCCTTCAAGATAAGCGGCGGGACAATGGATTCGCGGTCGCGGAAACGCATCGCCCTCCGCCATGATTTCCGTCTTTTCGCTTTTTATCCAAGCACTTTCCATTCGTTCCAGTTCGATAACATCTTGCAAAGAATTGCCCCAACTTTTTTTTACTGCCCAATACGGTGCGCCGATCAGGCGAAGCAAGGGACGTGTATTGCCGGCTAAAAGGGTCGCCAGTTCATGTGCGTCGGTTCCGTCAAGATCCCAAGATGACATGCAAGTGCAAAGACTGATTCGGATAGCGGGGTTGATTTCGTCGACGGCGCGGCGAACTTCTTTTGCAAAACGGCGAAAAGCGTCGCCGTTTACTTGTAAAAAGGCATCGCGAAATTTATTTTTGCCTCCGGTCGTGATAGAATGTGCCAGTGACTCTCTTGTTGAATTTTCTTTTGTGATACGATTGATTTCCGAAATATGTGTATCACACAGACAAGCGGCGGAATCGCCTAAAAAGCCGTAGCGAAAATCGTCATCGAATTGGATGATATCCACACCGCATTTGGCAATATCTCGGATATAATCGGTCGCAAATTTGACGAAATTCGCATCGGTCGGACACATAAATTCCGACAGTTCTTGCCCGGTGAGCGAACGCATATTTTGAAATTCGGTATTGTTTTTCAGCCAAAACGTCCAAATCCAAGCGCCGACTTCCAAACCGCGCTCTCGAAAAAAGCGACAGTTGTCGGCAAGTTCTTCCAGTGCGATCTTGCGTTTTTGCAGATCGGTTTCGTAGGTATCCAATGCCAAAAAGATACGCTCGGCGTCAAAACGTTTACATTCCTCCAATACCCGTTCTCTGCCGACGCGCTTTAATGTGCCGTTCATGACGGGAACCGAAATTTTGTACATAACTATCACCTCGATAGTATTATAACAGATTTGAACCGAAAAAACAACCGTGTTGTTGATTTTTGGGGGTATGAAATGTTCGGACGAATGATAGGTCGTTGCTTTTGCAACGGATAAAAATGGCAAACTTTTAACGGAAAAAATGGGGTAAAAAGCAAGAAAACCCCGATAAAATCGAGGTTTTCTGCACGGCATCTAAATAGACCGTAACACTTGGTGGGGGAAGGTGGATTCGGACCACCGAAGTCAGTGACAACAGATTTACAGTCTGCCCCCTTTGGCCGCTCGGGAATTCCCCCCTATTGTGTTCCCGAATGAACGGGAACAATGGAGCTGGTGAAGGGAGTCGAACCCCCAACCTGCTGATTACAAATCAGCTGCTCTGCCATTGAGCCACACCAGCATAGATTATGCTTGGTTCGTTCGCTCGGAACGTGCTATATTATAACAGAACGGAGCGCGTTTGTCAAGCCCTTTTTCAAAGTTTTTTTGAAAAATCGAAAATTTCGGATTTCAGAGAATTTTTTTCGATAAGGTGTTGACATTTTTGTTTTTTATGGTATGATACAGAGTGACTGTGACCCACGGTTTTTTGCGTTCTGCGGGGCGTGAATGACCTTGACACAGAATAACAAAATACAAGTTGATCTTCGGAGGAAATTATGCTGAAAATTACGTTTATGGGTGCCGGCAGTACGGTGTTTGCCAAAAATGTTTTGGGTGACACGCTTCTTGCCGACCCGCTGAAAGAATGTGTGATCGCGCTTTATGATATCGATAAAAACCGTTTGGAAGAATCGCGTATCGTTATTGCGGCGTTAAACGAAAAATACAATAACGGCCGTGCCAAAATCGAAACCCATTTCGGTGTCGAAAATCGCAAAGATGCGTTGCGCGGCGCGCGATTTGTTATCAATGCAATCCAAGTGGGATTGTACGACCCGTGTACGATCATCGACTTTGAAATCCCGAAAAAGTTCGGTTTGCGTCAAACGATTGCCGACACGCTCGGAATCGGCGGTATTTTCCGCGGTTTGCGCACCATTCATGTACTCAAGGATTTTGCCGCCGACATGCGGGAAGTTTGCCCCGACGCATGGTTCTTGAATTACACCAACCCCATGGCGATCCTTTCGGGCTATATGCAACGGTATTCGGGAATCCGTACGATCGGACTGTGCCACAGTGTACAGGTTTGCAGTCGCGGATTGTTGGACGGACTGGGCATGAACGATGTTACCGTCGGTTCGGAGCTTATTGCGGGTGTTAACCATATGGGTTGGCTTTTGGAAATCAAAGATGTGAACGGCAATGATCTGTATCCCGAAATCAAACGCCGTGCCAAAGAGAAGAATGCGTCCGAAAAGCACGGGGATATGGTTCGTTACGACTATATCGACAAGCTCGGTTATTATTGCACCGAAAGTTCGGAGCACAACGCCGAATACAACTGTTTTTACATCAAGCCGAATTATCCCGAATTGATCGACAAATTCAACATCCCGCTGGACGAATATCCGCGTCGTTGCGTTAACCAGATCGCCGGTTGGAAAAAACAAAAAGAAGAATTGCTCGGCGGCGGGAACATCACGCACGAACGTTCGCGCGAATATGCGTCCCGCATTATGGAAGCGATGGTTACGAATACGCCGTACAAGATCGGCGGTAATGTTTTGAATACGGGACTGATCGACAATTTGCCGTCCGACGCTTGCGTCGAAGTGCCGTGTTTGGTGGACGGAAACGGAATCCATCCGACGCATGTCGGTCGTTTGCCGGTGCAATGCGCGGCGATGAATATGACCAATATCAATTGTCAGCTCTTGACCATCGAAGCCGCCGTGACGGGCAAAAAAGAACACATCTATCATGCCGCCATGATGGACCCGCATACCGGTTCGCAACTTTCGATTGACGATATCGTGAAACTTTGCGACGAGTTGTTCGAAGCGCACGAAAAGGCGGGCTATCCGATCGTTTAATCGAAAAAACGGCAGTTTCGGCGTTTGATACGGAGCGGCAAATCCGCCGTTCGGCGTGAAAATCGGATAAACCGCGTAAAAAAGCGAGAAAAAAACGGACGTTTCTTCCTCGCTTCAGACTGTCGAAAAAGCAGACTTTCCAAACAAGAGAAAGTCTGCTTTTTTCTTTTTTATGATTTTGTAATTCAAAGACGGAAAATTCGGCGGTTTGTTCCGAATGAGGGGAAAAGTCAGCGCGAAGTCGAGTCGGTTTTCACGAGTTTTACAACCGTCTCGACTTGTGTTTCATTGTCCAAACTTATTTCCATATCTTCCTCTATGATCGGCAGCTTGAATTTGATGGATTTTAAACATTGCCCGTTCGGCTTCCGCTCCTCAAAGATATGGATTTCGGAGATCAGCGACTCCATAAGCTGTCGGCGTTCCTGTTCATCCATTACGGCGTACAGCTTATCAAAGTAAATCAATACTTTGTAGATATTATCGGCAGTCAGCTTTTCCGCTTCGATTGCCGTTTTCTTTGCTCTGGCTTCAATCAGCAGAGACTCCGTGTCCTCGATCTTATCATACATTTTGTAAAGGCGGTCATCAAGGTCTGCTTTGCGCTTGATGTAGTGCTTATCATCGGGGTCAAGGGTATCAATTTCCTCTATCAATCTGGACTTGATGGAATAACTCTGGCGAAGCTGCTTTTCGTAGTTGGCAATCTCCTGCAGGGTAGCGGAGGTATCCACCTTCATACTAATTTTCTGCTGCATCAAGGCAGCAAACTTCGGATTGCTGACCAGCTTGGTGATAACCTCTGCCACAGCAGTTTCCAGAAGTTCCTCATGGATTTGTTTCTTATAATCGCATTTATGCCCACGGGTCATAGT
>CAYNXA010000129.1:0-5881 GCA_964401015.1 uncultured Oscillospiraceae bacterium | reverse complement strand
ATGGTATATCGGGTCATGCAAGAAGATCAAATATATGTTCCCGAAAGCGCATGCGGCGGCGTATGTTATTTCGGCGCTGCGTCTGGGCTGGTTCAAGGTTCACATGCCGCTGGAATTTTATGCGGCATTTTTCTCGGTAGCTCCGGGTGGATTTGACGCGGAAATCGTTATCAAAGGCAAAGGCGCTGTCGAACGAACTATCAAAGATATCGAAGCCCTTGGCACAGCGGCGAAACAAAAAGACAACGAAACGTTGGCGACTATGCAACTGGTCAACGAAGCATTGGCGCGAAAAATCAAGTTTTTGCCGATCGATCTACACAAATCGGCGGCGAAAGCGTTTTTGCCCGAAAACGGCGCGATTCGTATGCCCTTTTCGTCGCTTCCCGGACTCGGTGAAACGGCGGCGATGAACCTCGAAAAGACGATGAAATCGGGGAAAATCATTTCGCAAGAGGAATTGCGCCAAAAAGGCGGGATCACCAAAGCGGTCATGGAAATTTTGGCGCGCAACGGTGCGCTGGAGGGGTTGCCCGAAACGAATCAAATTTCGTTCTTTTGATGAGAGCGGGATTCGATATATTTTATCGAAACGAAAAAAGGAAAAGACGAACCGTAAGGTTCGTCTTTTTTCGCACCTATAGTGAGTAGGCACGCCCCTGCGGGGCGCGCGCGGGATTTACGGCGCACCTAACGGTGAGTATCCCGCCCTTCGGGCGCGCACGGGATTTATGGCGGCGTAAATTTTCACGAACGGGCGGATGATATCCGCCCCTACAAGGTGTGGGGTTGCGTTGGCGGGGATTTCGAGAATCCCTCCACCGTGCCTTTGGCACGGTCCCCCTTCCCTTTAGGCAAGGGAGGCAAAATATAGGGGACAGCGTGGTCCCCCAAAGCAACTTGTTGCTTTTCCTTTAGGCAAGGAAGACGAAAAAACGGAAGTCACCTTTCGGCGACTTCCGCAAAACATCTACAAGATATTTTTCAAATCGAACAGAGAAATCAGACGTTTTTCCAAACCTCTAAGTCATTATCGCCATACTTGCCGGAGTCGGTAATGATATCCTCTGTTTCGTACACGAACACGTCGAGTTCCGGCGCTTCGTAAATATTTTTCATGCAACTATACCACCTTTCCACATGAGTACATTGTAACATACACGTCGCAAAAAGTCACGAACGATTTGTAAACTTTATACAACAAAAGTTTTATCAGTCGGCAGTTGTCGGACCGTCAACGGTTTCGACAATCGAATTGATCTTTTCCTTTTGTGCATCGGTATACGGAGTCTTCGTATCACTTTGCGCTGCTTTTGCAACCTCGTACAAATTGCAAGAATAAGAATTACCGTAATAGTATACGCCGTCTTTGATGATATACGGAATAACGGTATATTCACGTGTAAGGTCTGCTTTTGCGGAACCGATGCCGGTCAAAGCAACGGTATACTGAAGATACGTATCGGTTACTTCGTACTTCTTGACAGCGGGAACCTTTGCCGCTTCGTAAGTTTCACCGTTATAGATATAGCTTGCGCAGTTATAGAGAGGAGCGCCTTGCAATACTTCGGTCGGAATTACGATGAAGCCGTAGTCTTGGGTATCTTTGCTTTGGTTATATTTTTCAAGCTTATCCAAAGACACTTGCGTGATGAAACGAAGTGCATGGTCGGTACCGGTGAGACGGAGCTGAGCGCCGATAACCGGGAGGAAAGATTTGTCCTCAAATTCGGTTTCGTCATCATCGTACTTACCGACAAACTGACCTTTCGAAAGAACGAAGCTTTGATCGGTGGGAAGCGTATCGCCCACATTATAATTCAACTTCGTGTCGATATTGTATACCTCTTCGGTGAGTTTGCCGTCATTGTCAACGGTTACGCCGTTGTAGCACTGAACGGTAGCGTTCATCTTGTTTGCGAACGCTTCGTCAACCTCGCCTAAAATGGGATAGGTAATAATTTTGATGGAAGTTGCAGAAGCGAGGTAGCCTCTGTTGATCATGCCAACATTGCCGTCCTTAACGGTAATCGATACATTTCCGTCAACTTTGAATGTACCGTGTACGTAGTTGCCGGCAGGCCATTCATAGCCATCACCGAAGGTTACGCCAGCAACAGAACCGCCGTTTACTTCAAGAGCAATATCACCGGTCCAGGTTGCCTTCGGAGAATCGAAGTTATTCTTTTCTTCTGCTGTGCAGGAGAGATAATAAATGCCGAGGAATACTCTAGCGAAATCACCGGAATTGATAACGATCTTTTCGTTTCCGGTGTAATTTCGTCCACCGAAACCGGCGTGAACATTTATACCTTGCTGCGAACCGGCGGTAACGATTCCCGAACCGAACGTAACGTTATAACCATAGCAGTCGATGTGCTTATTGGAAACCGTTGAGTTGAACGCGATGTTCTTAAACTCAACATCGCTGTGAATTTGAAGAGATTCGCCATAGCTGAGCTTAGCGGCAGAATTGCCGTCGATGACAATCTTTCCACCGTAAGTCGGAAGATTCACATTATTATCCGTATATTCGCCGACAACCTTAACGGTAACAACAACCGAGGTATCAAGAGTATTGATAAGTTTGGTAACTTGTGCGAACGTCTTAACCGGATGATCGGACGTAAAGCCTACATTGCTATCCGCGCCGTTCGTTTGGTCGACGTAGATAACGGGAGTTCTCATATCCACCTTAACGGTTGTAAGAGCCAGAGAGGTTGCATCAGCGGGAACATTGATCGTGCCGCCGCATGCGTAGAACGCACCGTTATAGTTGACACCGATGACAGTGAGATCACCGACTTTACCGAAAGTCGGAACGGTGAATTTATCACCAGGAAGTGCTTTTTGCGAATAATCCGAACCGTCGATCGTAACGGGGATCTTGGCATCTTCACCTGCCGAAAATGCTACGGTCGAAGTACCATCAACAAGCGTTACAACGCCGGTTTCGGTAATGTTTTGAACATTTGTGCCGTTTGTTACGGTTGCGGTAAAGCCAGATTTCAAGGTGATCTTGATCTTTCCGAGTTCGGTCGATTCAACCTTTAATCCTTCATAGAGGATCGGAACATTGATGATATATTCGCCGCCGTTGTTGGTGAAGGTGCCTTTATTGGTAGCATCGCAAACGTCGATATTCGAGCGAATATTCAAAATCTGCAAACCATTGATAGTAATGGTCGGGTCGGGACCTGCCGCATTGTTACCACCGCGTCGAACGGAAATATTCTTCGTGTTATCGGTTGCGGTAATATAGAGCGGACCTGTGATGGTCGTTCCGACAGTTCCACCGCCGTTATCACCGCCGATGTAGAATGCGTCGGGTTCGAAATCATTGCCGACATTGAGGTAAATCGTACCGTTAACGTTAGTCGTACCCCAGTCGAAGAATTCGAAGATACCGATCTTACCGTTCAAATTGAGAGTGATCTTGTTATCTGCCGGGAACGAAGTGGGATAGAAGTTCGAACTCGCCCAATATCCACCGGAGAATTTAACCTTATAATCTCCCTCAACGGTCAAGTTGGGAAGTGCCGGAACGATCTTATGCGGGTGATTTGTGTTTGTGGTTCCATCAACCTTGTAGATCTCGGCGATGTTAACAAGTTTCAAAGAGCCTGTGCCGGCATATTTGATACTACTGTCGGGAGAAGTTCTGGCAACCGTTGCGCCGTCTTCGAATGTGATCGTAACGTTACCGTTTACGGTAACAACTTCTGTCTCATCCCATCTGCCGCCGGTAGAGGCTGTGCCCCACTTGGTATCGCCGTTTACGACGATCTCACCGGTGCCGGTGCCGATCGCTTCGATTGCTTTGAGAATCGTTTCGAAAGCGTAAGCGGTTTCTTTTCTGTGACCGTCGTTTTGGTCGCTACCGCCCTCGGTTACATAGTAGGTTTTGCCGTCGAATTCTTCGAATACAGCGGTGAGGGTGAGCGTGTCCGAATCGAGGCCCGTTGGTACGGTGTAGGTGGCACCGAGTTCATATTCGGTCGTGCCGTCGGTATAGCCCTTGAGAGCTTTGCCGGTGGGTGCCGTAATACCTACGTTCTTGAGCGTGATGGTCATGCCCGAAAGAACCTGTTCGGATTTAACGGTAGTATCGCCATTCTTATAGTTGAGTGTATAGAGGGCTATGCCCTTTTCAACAAACTGAACCGTACGAAGATCGGTCGATGCGCTGAGGGTATATACGCCGTTGACTGCGGTTACTTTTTCGGAACCTACATATACATCGTAGCCGTCCTCAAAAGTATTGTCGGGCGTAAAGGTGAATTTGAGTGCGCCTGTGCTGTCAACATTTGCATCGGCAGAACCGTTCTTAACAGCGAGGCGATATTTTGCATTGGGAGCGATGTGCTTGCTTACGTCGTCCACGAGCTCGGCGTTATTGAGGATCGAAACGCCGCGAGTGATGGACTGTTTGTTGCCATTGGCGGTAGAAACTTCGGGAACGGTATATTTGCCGTCCGTAATCTTCTTCGCATTCAAAATGTAGATCACGTTGTCGGCGGCTTGCGCAGAGCCTCTGTTATCACCGGTTATACCGAATATCAAGCCGCTATTAAATACACCGCCGTTGACGGTAAGTTTGAGTGTACCATTGAGTTTGGTTGCAATGTTACCCATCGAAACGCGACCGAACGTGCCGCCATTAAGCGTCCAAGTGATGTTACCGATTATCGTATCGGAATTACCACCCTGATAACCGTTCTGAACAAGCAAATTCGGTTCGAACGTGCCGCCGTTGACAACGTATTCGACGTTTTGAGTCAAGGTTCTTCCGCCGCCAACATATCCCATGAGTACGCCGAACTGAGAGGCGGTGAACGGTGCATTGATCGTATGCTTTGCGTCGGCGAAAGTCAGCGTGCCGCTATTTGCATAATGACCGAAATAGATACCGACGGTTCCATCACCGAACGTACCGGTCGCATACTTACAATTTTCGCCGAACGTCACATCGATTCCGTCAAAACCGGTGAACTGTTCATTTGCTCCGGGGTTGTCGGCACGCTTCAAGGTGATATCATCAAAGGTCAGCTTCAAATTCGTGCCGTGAAGGTCAGAAGCCGTTACAGCGTTGAACTCAATCACGCCTTTTGCCGCATCGTCGTAAGCGCGAATCGTAAGATCGGTTGACTTAAAGGTCGTGTTGTCGATATTGTACTTACCGTATACGTAGATCGTACCGACGCCGCCGTTATCGGCGATATAGGCATCAGCATCGCCAATCGTTCCATTTAGAATCAGGTGCACATCATTGGGAACCGAAGGAGTCGGTTCCGCCGTGTTCGACAACATAACCTTCTGCGGGGTCGCATATTTCGCCGTAAAGGTCGCGGCGGTGGTGCCTACCGTGTAGGTTGCGCCGGCTTTATAGGTTTTCGAGCCGTCGTTCCAGCCGAGGAACGTTTGACCATCGTGGTCGTCACCGCTTGCAGGTGCGCCGGGGATGGTGATCGTGTCGCCGGGGTAAGCTGTCGTATTCGCGTCGTCTTTGCCCGTAAAGGTTATGCTAATAGGGTCAACGAGAACAGCTGTGAAAGTTATGTCGCCTTCGGCATTTACGGGAATGGTATATTCCGCGCCGAGAGCGTAGGTCGTACCGTCAAGCGACCAGCCGACGAGTTTCTTTTCGCTTGCGATAAGGTTGCTCGGCGTGGGAAGAGTGATCTTCGAGCCGGTCTTGCCGGAAATCGGCGATACGCCGTCAAAGCCGTCGAACTTAACTTGTACGCTGTTCGCGAATACGGCGTAGAAATCTTCGGTTTCGCTGCGATTCAGCAGGTAGCCGGCGCCGGCTTGCAAGGTGACGTCGTAATCCGCGTTTTGCCAATAAAGGAAGTCGGCCGCGTTGTCGCCGGTATATGTG
>CAYNXA010000128.1:0-5887 GCA_964401015.1 uncultured Oscillospiraceae bacterium | reverse complement strand
GTACAGCCTTGCGTGTGCCGTCGTCGGCGATCTTGCCGACGTGTCCCAACTGTTGCCGCCCGGTACCGAAAGCCATTCGTTTGACCCGTCGATGTCCGATTTGATGAAATTGAATGAGTCCGACCTCTTGATCTATACCGGCGATGACATGGAAAAATGGGCGTCGTCCTTTATTGCCGCCGCCGACAAAGACCTTGTCGTTTTGAATGTGTCCGACGGCATCACGCTCCTTTCGACAAAAGAGGAACACACCCACGATGAGGACGAACACGACTCGCGCGAAACGCATTCCCATACCGACCGAAACGTCGACCCGCATATTTGGACAAGTCCGAAAAACGCGGCGCATATCGCGCGGTCCATATGCGACACCGTGTGTGCTCTCGATCCCGAAAATCAAGAAGCGTATCAACGGAATACCGAAACCTTGCTGGAAGAACTTTCCGATCTGGACGCGGAATTTCAAGCCCTTGCCGATACCGCCGACGGAAAAACATTGTATTTCGGCGGCAAATTTTCGCTTTTGTATTTTGTGAAAGAATACGGCTTTTCGTATGTGAGTCTTTACGATTCGTGCAGTGAATCGTCCGAGCCGAGCGTGCGCAAAATGAGCGAAATGATCGACGCGATGAAGCAAGAGCACGCCAAAGTGATTTTTTATCCCGAACTGACCGAACCGAAAGCGGCGCAAACGATTGCCGAAAGCACCGACGCCACGTCACTTCTTTTCCATTCTTGTCATAATGTATCGGATCGGGAGTTTTCCGAGGGCGAAACCTACCTTTCGCTTATGAAGAAAAATCTGCAAAATTTGCGGGAGGCACTTTCATGAACGAAATTTTGAAAGCCGAGCACATCTGCGTTGTATACGAAGGTAAAAAAGTTGTCGATAATGTGAGCTTCAACGTCTGTAAAGGCGACTATGTCTGTATTGTCGGCGAAAACGGCGCGGGTAAAAGTTCTTTGATAAAAGCCATGCTCGGATTGGTTCCGACGTGTTGCGGCAAAGCCGAATTTATCTTGGAAAGCAAACGCAAACGGATTGGTTATCTGCCCCAACAAACCGAATTGCAAAAAAGCTTCCCCGCCACGGTTTTCGAAACGGTCCTTTCGGGGTGTCTTGTCGGGATGCGTTTTCCGAAGTTTTACGGTCGCGCCGAAAAAGACAAAGCATACGAATTTATGCGCTATTTGGATATAGAGTCGCTGAAAAACAAGGCGGTTCGCGAATTGTCTGGCGGTCAGCGTCAGCGTGTGTTTTTGGCGCGTGCCCTCTGCGCGACCGATGAGATTTTGGTTTTGGATGAGCCGGTCAGCGGCTTGGATACCAATGTGTCCAAAGACCTCTATGCCTGCCTCGAACGGCTGAACCGCGAGCGCGGCATGACGGTGATTATGATATCGCACGATATGAACGCGGCGTTGCGATATGCCGATAAAATTTTGCATCTGGACAAAAAACTGTTGTTCTACGGCAGAAAAGACGAATATCTTTTAACGGCGCACGCCAAAAAGCTTTTGTCGTAAAAGGGGAGGTACCTATGGAATTTATAACGGCTGTTTTGCGTTATCCTCCGATCGGCAGAGCCTTTACGATCGGGATTTTGGTGTCCCTTTGCGCGGCATTGCTCGGCGTTTTGCTGGTGCTCAAGCGCTATTCGATGATCGGTGACGGACTTTCTCATGTTGCGTTCGGTTCACTCAGCATTGCCTTTGCCTTGAATCTCGCTCCGCTTGCCGTAACGATACCGGTCGTAATGGTTGCCGCCTTTTTGCTTTTGCGCCTTTCGGAACGAAGCACGATCAAAGGCGATTCCGCCATCGCCATGATTTCGGGTGTGAGCCTTGCCGCCGGCGTGACGGCGGCGTCGATCGGCGGTGTCAATATTGATGTAAACAGCTATATGTTCGGCAGTATTCTCTTGACCGAAAAGAGCGATCTGTATATTTGTCTGCCCCTTGCGGCAGTGATTTTGGCGGTGGTGATCTTTTGCAATCACGATCTTTTTGCGGTGACATTCGACGAAGAATTTGCCGCTGCGTCGGGCACAAAAGTCGGTGTGTATAAGACATTGATCGCACTCATGACGGCATTGGTCGTAGTCATCGGCATGCGGATCATGGGAACGCTTTTGATATCGAGCCTTGTCATTTTCCCGGCATTAACGGCAATGCGCGTGTGCAAAAGCTTTCGCGGCGTTTTGATCTGCGCCGCGACGGTATCGGTAGCGGCTTTTCTTGTCGGACTGTGTGCCGCGTATTATATCAATTTGCCCGCCGGCGCGGGAATTGTACTGTCCAATGCATTGTTCTTTGCACTTTTTTCGTTGATCGGACGCATAAGACGGTAACGGCACCGTATAACCGCTCAATCGCCGAAAAGGCATACGTTTTTGAGGAAGAACTTCGCAAAGGGTTCTTCCTCTTTTCCGATTCCGTGTTTTGACCGAAGAAGCGACTTTTGCCGTTTTGATTTCGGTCACCCTTGCGGGTGGGTAAAAAGCAAGCCGTTCAGCGCGCTTGCGACAAAAATCGATCGCGCACAAAGGAGTATCGCTGCTTGGAAACGGGTACGCTTCTGCCGTCGGACAGCGTGAGTAAATAACGTTTCAGCGAGGCGGCATAGCTTAAATTGACGGCAAAACTTTGGTGTGTGCGAATAAAACCCGAAGTGCTCAGTCGCTCCAAAAAATCGTTGAGGGTGGAGCGGCAGACGATCTCACTGTCGGCAAGATGGATACAAAGGTCGTTGTGAAAGACTTCGATATAGCGAATATCGTTTTCGAAAATGCGATACTTTTCCCCGTTTTTCGCCGAAACATGTAAATGACGGTTCAAAACGCGTAAACAGGAAATATACGAAAGCGCACTTTTCAATTTATCGGCGGAAAGCGGCTTTTGAAAATAACTCAAGGCAAAAACCTCAAAAGCACGCGGCGCATCACGCAGATCTTCGGCAACAAACAAAACGCGCAACGGATATTGTTCTTCCCGCAATTGCTTTACAAACGAAAACATATCGTTCCCGCCAACCGAAGTGTCGGTGACCAAAAGATCGTACAAGCGGTCGTGCAACGAGCGGTAAAGATGCTCGGTATCAAAAAACAGATCGATCTTGCAGTCGACTCCCGCATTGTTCAAAACAGCTTGCAAACAATCGCGTTCGTTGTAACAAGACTCTTGATCTTCATCGCAAACGGCAATGCGTATCATATCGACGCTCCTTTCCGTACCGTCTTTTGTATATAGGTATCATACCATAATCAAACCGTTTTTGCAATAAGCAAATTTCCGCGCCTGCCGCGTGATAAATCACACACGACTACTTGAAAAAAAATTAAGTCTGTGCTATAATGTGTTCATCAAAGGTGAATTTGGCTAAATTCGCCTATCGGCGAGCAATTCCGCGACCGAGCCTTCTCGGTGGGGAACGCTATCGCGCCTGCGCCGTAACCGGTAACCGAATTTATTCATCATTCATTATTCACTAAACTACGTAAGGATGTGACTCCATGTCGAATGTATGGCACGATATTTCCCCGAAGCGGATCCATTCCGACGATTTTATTTGTGTGGTGGAAATACCGAAAGGCAGTAAGAAAAAATACGAATTGGACAAAGAATCCGGTTGTCTCATATTGGACAGAATTTTGTATACGTCCACCCATTACCCCGCAAATTACGGCTTTATTCCGCGTACCTACGGCGATGACAATGACCCGCTGGACGTGCTTTTGGTTTGTTCCGAACAGATCGAACCGATGACTCTGGTGCGTGCCTATCCGATTGGCGTGATCTCCATGATCGACAACGGACGCAACGACGAAAAAATCATTGCAATCCCGTTCAGCGATCCGAATTATAATATGTATAAAGATATTTCCGAACTGCCGAAGCATGTCTTTGACGAAATGAGCCATTTCTTCAGCGTTTACAAAAACTTGGAAAACAAAGAAACGGCGGTGAACGAAGTCAGCGGCAGGGAAACTTCCGTTGCCGTTATCGATAAGGCAATCGCCGCTTATATCGATAAATTTTGCAAATAACAAGGAAAATGTCGGTATTTGCCGACGGGAAGGATACGATCGATGACCCCAAACGCTTTTGAACGCGCCAAATGGATTTGGCACAACGGCGATTATACGGAAAACGATTATGCTGAGTTTTTCGAAAAAATAGGCTACGACGGCACACCCGTGACGGTGCGCTTGTCGGTTTGCGGCGATTATACGCTGTTTGTCAATGGAAACTACGTGTCGAGTAATCAATATGCCGATTTTCCGCATTACAAGATCTACGATTCGATTGATGTTTCCGAATTTCTGCATATCGGCGAAAACACTGTATCGGTTCTCGCTTGGTATTTCGGAAAAAGCGGTATGCGCCATTTGACCCCGCATGCGGGGCTGATCTACGAGATTGCCGATGAAAACGGCGTTCTCGCTTACAGCGGCACGCATACTCTTTCTCGAAAGAGCAAAGCCTATAAAAGCGGCGTCGGCCGCAAGATCACCGGTCAGCTCGGCTACGGCTTCAATTACGATGCGGGTGCTGAGGACGGCTGGAAAACAGGCGAGGGAAGCGGTTTTTGTCCCTCCCGAAAAACATTCGAAAAGGGCGAAATGCTTGCCCGCCCAACAAAAAAACTTGCGGTCGGTTCTTTGAAAAAAGCTGCGCACATCGATTCCGCGTCGGGCTATCTCTTCGATTTGGGTGAAGAATCGGTCGGCTTTCTTTCGCTGTCCTTGCGGTGCGACAGCCGACAAAAGCTCACGATCTCGTACAGCGAAATATTGGAAAACGGACGGGTAAAGCGCGTGATCGGACCGCGTGACTTCCGCGTCGAATATACGACGACCGTCGGGCAAAACGTCTATACGAACCATATGCTTCGCCTTGCTTGCCGCTATATCGAGATCGAATGCGAAGAGCCGATCGACGTCGAATATATCGGCATCGTTCCCCACGGCTATCCGACGGTCGATAACGAAAACTTCCTCACGAACGAACCCGAACGGGCGATATACGACGTCTGCGTTCGAACACTGAAACTTTGTATGCTGGAGCATTACGTTGATTGCCCATGGCGCGAACAGTGCTTGTACGCCTTTGATTCCCGCAATCAAATTTTGGCGGGCTATGCGGCGTTCGCCGACGGCAATTTCGAATACGTCCGCGCCAATTTGCTTTTGATGAGCAAAGACCGCCGCCCCGATGACCTGTTGGCGATTTGTTTCCCGTGCGGCGAAGATTTGACGATCCCGTCTTTTTCGCTTTACTACGCTTTGGCGGTCAAAGAATATTTGCAATACAGCGGCGATCTCTCACTCGGACAAGAAGTCATCGACAAGATCGAATCCGAACTTTCCGCTTTCGCGAAGAATATGCGTGATGGCTTGATATGCAAATTCGACGGCGCCGATAAATGGAATTTTTACGATTGGTCGCCTTATGCGGAACCTGGAATCGGCACAAGCAAAAACGTGCCGGATTTGCTGATCAATGCCATATTCCTGCTTGCTCTTGCCTCCTATGACGATATTTGCCGCCGATTGGGACGCAAAAATCGTTTCGACGGACTGGGTGAGTCGGTTCGTGCGGCGGCACGTCGCGCTTTTTTCGATTCGGAACGCCGCCTTTTCTTTATTCACGAAAAGAGCGAACAGCCGACCGAGCTTGCCAACAGCCTTGCGGTGATTACCGAAATTGCCGATGAAATCGACGCAAAGTATATTTGCGAAAAGTTAGCAAACGGCGAACTTGTTCCGTGCTCGCTCAGCATGCGTACCTTTAAGTACGATGCCATGCTTACGACCGACAAAAAAGCCTATGCGCCCGTCGTTTTGGACGAAATTCGAAAGACCTATTCGCATATGCTCCGTGAGGG
>CAYNXA010000127.1:0-5910 GCA_964401015.1 uncultured Oscillospiraceae bacterium | reverse complement strand
TCCGACGGGGACAAAGCCGCCTTTACGGTTACGAGCGTCTTATCGCTTTTCACATTGGAAGTTATGCTGCCCGCGCCCATATGCGAGCGGTAGCCGAGAATCGAATCCCCGACGTAATTGTAATGGGGCACCTGTACGTTGTCAAACAGGATCGTATTTTTCAATTCGACCGAATTGCCGACAATGCAGTTTTTGCCGACGATCGCGCTGCCGCGAATAAAGGCGCAATGTCGCACCTCGGCATTCTCGTCGATAATGCAAGGGGAGCCGATGTACGCCGACGGGAAAACGGTTGCGCTTTTGGCGATCCAAACTCCGTCCGACGGGTTGACGAATTTATCGGTCGACAAGGTCTTGCCGAGAACAAGAATGAAATCCTTGATTTCGCTCAAACATTCCCACGGATAGGTGTGAGATTCCAAAAGATTGCTTGCGATCGTATGATACGGCGCTTCGTATAACGCTCGGATCGTAACGTATTTGTTCATGTTTTCACCTCTCTTTACAAAAAAATCGCGTGCGCGAAAGAGATAATTTTTGGACTATTGTATCAAAAATTTGCACTTTCCGTCGCACACACGATAGTATATCATGCTATTATGAATGCGTCTTGAATGTCCGATGAATTTTTACGACAAAATTGTTCGGCACGCGATGAGCGAAACACCGTCACTCATAAAGTTTTCGGCAACGACGTCGCCGCTGTGTATCGGCACCGACAGTGTATATTTGCGCATTTCGGTCATGGCAAGCAACAATTTGTCTTTCGGAATCGGCGCATTGGTTTTTACGGGACACATCGGCAATACCGACGAATCGGTATGTACCGTACCGGTCAGCGTGCGTTCGGGGTGTAAGATCTCGCTTTTGGCATACTTGGCACCGCGCGGGCAGGTGTTGCCGCTGACCGAAAGAGTTTCGGGCGCATTCTCATCGTAACGCACCGTCAGCTCACAGCCCATCGGGCAGATCACGCAAGTAAAAGTTTTCTCTGTCATGCTTTTTCCTCCTCACGAATCGCAAGTACCAATCGATTTCCGTTTTTCAAAGCCGAAAGAGCTTCACCCTTAAATGAAATATGCTCCATTTCGCCCGGCGCGGCACGACGCAATTTTTTTGCCGCTATTTCTTTTCCGTCGACCGATGCCGAAAGAATTACGTTGCGATAGTTGGCACCGACACGGAAGAAGAATTCGGTATTTTCGTCGATACCCGCGCGGCTGTATTTTTGCGGCACAATATATCGTACGCCGTCGGTCGGAAAAGTGTCCGCTCGCTCGTCATGCGGCAATTCGCCCCGAACATAGGCGGCGGCGGAACGCCCCGCCAATTCGCTTTCCGCCGAAACGAAATCCACCAGATCGTGAACGTGTAAAACATTTCCGCAGGCGAATATGCCCTCTGACGACGTTTGGCGGAAATTATCGACGACAGCACCGTTCGTCACGCGATCGAATTCGATCCCCGCACCCTTTGACACTTCGTTTTCGGGAATCAATCCGACCGATAATAAAAGCGTATCGCACGGAATATATTCTTCGGTGCCCGCAATGGGACGGCGGTTTTCATCGACTGCCGCAATCGTGACACCCGTCACGCGCTCTTTTCCGTGAATATCGATAACGGTGTGCGAAAGTTTTAGGGGAATACCGAAATCGTTCAAGCATTGGGCGATATTTCGCGCAAGTCCCCCCGAATAGGGCATTACCTCGCATACCGCTTTCACGTGCGCGCCCTCCAATGTCATACGGCGCGCCATGATAAGACCGATGTCGCCGCTTCCGAGAATAACAACTTCTTTGCCGGGCATATAGCCCTCGATGTTGACAAAGCGTTGTGCCGTTCCGGCGGAATATACACCTGCGGGGCGTGTGCCGGCGATATTCAGTGCGCCGCGCGTGCGCTCGCGACAGCCCATCGCCAAAACAACGGCGTCGGCAGACAGCTCGCACAGTCCCGTTTTCGGTGACAAAAAGGTTATTTTCCGTTCTTTGGTAAGCGACAGTACCATCGCGTCGGTGATATACAGGATTTTTGCTTCTTCGACGCGCTTGATAAACCGCTCGGCGTATTCGGGACCGGTCAATTCTTCCCCGAAACGATGCAATCCGAATCCCGCATGAATGCATTGATTCAAAATACCACCCAAACAGGAATCGCGTTCCAAAATCAAAATATCTTGCGCCGCAATATCGGCATCGAATGCACCCAATGCCGCCGCAAGTCCTGCGGGGCCGCCGCCGATCACGGCGATTTTCACGTGTTTTTTCATTTGCAGTCCGCCCCCTTATCGAATCTTTTCGGTCAACACAGCCGAATCTTTGTCGAATTTGCGAATTTCGGTCATATCGCAATGAAGTTCATCCGCCAAAATTTCGGTCACGCGCGGCATACAAAATCCGCCTTGACAGCGCCCCATTCCGGCGCGCGTTCTGCGTTTTACGCCGTCCACCGTCGTCGCGCCCATCGGTCGACGAATCGCATCGCGGATCTCGCCCTCGGTCACGCTTTCACAACGGCAAATGATTTTAGCGTACAACGGATCGGTATCAATCATTCTCTTACGATCTTCGTCGCACATTTCTCGCATACACGGTACCGGCTTTCTGCAAGGATCAAAAGCGTCATTTTCGGTAAGTTCCAGCCCCATTTTGCAGAGTTTTTCAACGGCATATTCGGAAATGGCGGGGGAGGACGCAAGTCCGGGCGATTCGATTCCGCAAAGATGCAATATGTGCGGATAACGCTTCGATGCTTTTATGCTAAAATCCCCCGTCGACGGCGTCGGACGGATTCCCGCAAAAGAAGTGATCACATTTCCGAGAGAGGGAAGGGACGGCATCATTTTTTTCGCCGCCTCGTGAATTTCGGAAAGACCGGCTGCTGTCGTTGCCGTGTCGCCCTTTTCGGTAAGCTGCGCATTGGGTCCGATCAACATATTGCCGTCGGCGGTCGGTGCGACCAAAATACCTTTTCCGCCTTTTGTCGGGAGCGGGAACAACACGTTGTTTACACAGCCCGCCACGTTCTTGTCGAAAAGCATATATTCGCCCTTGCGCGGGAAGTATTCGAAATCGCAATCGCCGCACATCTCGGCGATACGGTCGCTGTAAAGTCCCGCCGCATTGACGATATAGCGTGCGCGAATTTCGTCTTTTCCGTTTGAAACGGTATACGCGCCGTCCTGTTCGACGATCGACGTAACCTCATAACCGAACCGATAATCCGCGCCGTTTTGAACGGCATTTTCACCGGCGGCGATCGCAAGCTCGTAGGGACTTACAATACCCGCCGACGGAGCGTACAGTGCCGCTACCGCCTCGTCGGACAAATTCGGCTCAAGTCGGTGTAATTCCTCTTTTTCGACAATGCGCAAATTCGGAACACCATTTTTTACACCGCGCTCATACAGCGCTTCCAAAGCTGGACGGTCGTTTTCCGAAAAGCAAACGACCAAGGAGGGCGTATTCTTGTAGGAAACGTCCAGCTCACGTGTAACGCGCGGCATGGCGGCACAGCCGGCCACGTTCATTTTCGCTTTCAAACTGCCGTTTGTCGCATCGAATCCGGCGTGAACGATTCCCGAATTGGCACGGCTTGCGCCGCTCGCCGCGTCGGGACCTTTGTCGACAAAACAAACTTTCAATCGGTAGCGCGTGAGTGCGCGTGCCGTCAAAGTGCCGCACACGCCTGCGCCGATAATCAAAACGTCATACATCATAGCATTTCTCCGAAAAATTCATAAAAAAGTCTTTTCTTTTTTTGCTGTATCTATTATAATAAAATGAGCATGTAAATGCAATACTGTCGCAAAAACAGGCAAATTTCAACAAATCAATCACAAAACGCGCAAAAATGCGCAAATCTGCCGCTAAGGTGATAAGCATTGGGTGGAACGTATGTATAAGAACGAACGGGAGCAGGAAATTCTGCACTATTTGAACGAGTATTCGTATTTAACGGTCGAGTTTTTAAGTCGCAAAATGAACGTGTCGGCATCCAGCATTCGACGGGATCTTTCGGGGTTGGAGTCACGTGGCATCGTTAAGCGTTCCTACGGCGGCGTCGAATTGAACAACAGCGGCAACCGAACCGTTCCCTTTTCGATGCGGCTGCACGAAAATGCCGCCGAGAAGCGAAAAATCGCCGAAAGAGCGGTGAAGCTTCTTCACAACGGAGACGTTGTCTTTTTGGACAGTTCGAGCAGTGCCTTTTTTGTTGCGCGCGAGCTTGTAAAACTCAAAAACATAACCGTCATCACAAACAGCATCGAAAGCATGGCGTATTTCACCGAATACGATATTCGTGCCGTTTGCACCGGCGGCGTATCGCTTCCCGAAAATCGTTCGGCGCTGGTTAACGAAACAGCCATGCAGACCGCCGAGCGGTTTTATGCCGACTGTTTTTTCTTTTCGGCGCAAGTCTTGCTCAAAGACGGTCGCATTTTTGACTGTTACGAAGCGGAAATTCCTTTACGCAATGTCATGATGAAAAACAGCGCCAAAAGCGTTTTCCTTTGCGACAGCACCAAATTGTGTCGCCATTCGCCCTTTTTCCAATGCCGCGCCGATGACGTTTCGTATATTTGTTCGAATGTCGAGCTTGACGAATACTTCTTGCAAAAGCCGAAAAACACGCATTTTTTGATTTGCGACACGGTCGAAAAGGGCACGTGTTGACTCTGCGGAGCGAATCACGGCAAGAAAATGCGAAGAAATCCCTTCGCGGTACTTGATTCGCCGAAGAAAATCTGCTACAATATTATTATGATTACGGATAAAAAACGCAATTCTCATAAGTCGGAATGAAATAATAAAGTAAAGGTGAGATACATTGTCGGACAACAAAAGCAAAAAGCCGCTGTCGGAAAGTCTGATTCCGAAGCGCACCGATGAAAAAAAAGCAACTGCCAAAGCCCCCGCGGCAAAATCCGCCGCTTCAACCGCCAAAGGCGAAACCGATACCGCCGCCAAAAGCAAAAGCACGGCGACTTCGCGTACCGCTTCGAAAAAGAACGGAAAAAGCACAAAAACCGCAAACAAGTCCGACCCGATCGGCACAAAAGAGCCAAAACAGCCTTTGAACGAAAATTCGTTATTGTTCCAACTTTGCCCGTATTTGCTCGGATTTTTGGGCGTGCTTGCCGCTTTTTGTGTCGGCTTTCCGCAGAACACCGGTTTTTTCGGCTCGGTGGCGTTGTTTTTGCGCGGACTTTTGTCCTACGCGGTTTGGGCCATTCCGATTTTTCTCTTTTTCGGTGCCTTTAAGCTGAAAGACGATATTCGCCGTTCCCGCGTCGGGCAAAAATTTCTCTTCAGCTTGGTATGCATCGTATTCCTTTCGGTTTTGGTTGCTGTTTCGTATTTGAGCGAAAACAAGATCGAAAGCTTCTCACAGCTGTTCGGCAATTTTTCCGATTATTTTGCCGACGCGAAACAATACCGCAACGGCGGCGTTATCGGTGGCGTCATCGGCTTGTTGCTGTATAAAGCGACGGGGTCTGCCGCCGTTGTGATCGCTTCGTTTGTCGTGTTGATCTTCGGTATGTTTGAATTCGGTTGTACGCCCGAAGATATCGCCGCCTATGTACGCGACAAGATTCGCGAAAAATATCATGACATTCGCAACAAACCCCATGACCGAAAGTATGTACCGACTTTCCCCGAACAAACTCCCGCGCGCGAATCGGCCTCAGACTCGACTCCCGTCGAGCGCAAACGCACCGTCTATCGTTGCAATCGCGACATGGCGTATCACTTGTCGGGCAAAAATATCGACGTCGACATTGCCGACCGCAAGCCGAAAAAACAATCGATTTTCGACGCGGTGCGTTCGGATGAATTGTGTGAATCGAAAAAGCAACGGTTGGACGCCGAAAACAAAGAAAACGCGCAGCGCGACGAACAGGCG
>CAYNXA010000126.1:0-5938 GCA_964401015.1 uncultured Oscillospiraceae bacterium | reverse complement strand
GTGTGGTATGTCCATGTATCTGCACTTTTCAGCTATAGACGCAATGAACGCACTTTGCAATGACGCGCTGAAATATGTTCGGGACGATGATGTGGAGAGTGCAAAACGGCAGGTGAAGGCGCTGTACGAAAGCTTCGACGATACCTCGTCCATGCTCGAAATGCTCTCCGATCACGACGAACTGCATGAGATACTCAACTGCATTGTGGACGCCAGAGTAGCGCTGGAGTGCGAGGATGTGGACGACGCATATCAGGCGCTGGCGCGCATGCAGGGTGTGCTGGGACACCTGCGCGACTATGAGAGCATGTCGCTTGCAAACCTGTATTGAACACACACGGCGCTTCCAGCATTTTATGCAGTGGGAGTGATGAACATGACCGTGAGAGACTACCTGCTTTTAAGCTGGATGGCATATCTTGATCTGCCGCCGCTGTATATTGCGCTTTTGCAGCGCGGCGGCAGAATCCCCGTGGCGGCGCTGGCAGATGCAGCGCTGCGCATGGATGCGGCGGGCATGCCGGGCTGCGTAAAGCTGAAGGCCGCCGCCCGCGCCGCAGCCCGTGAAATGCTGTCTTCTGACGCGGTGATAACCGGATACATAAATGAAAATGAAAACGACGGCGACGGCTTTGCGGCGTATGTGATAGAGGCAGGCGGCGAAACCGTAATCGCAATGCGGGGTTCGGAGACGCGGAGTGAATGCGTCGCCAGCAATGTGGACTGGGTGGACAATGTGTGCGAGCCATTTGTCGGCTCGGTACAGCTGGAGAGCATAAAACGGCTGGCCGACCGTTTTCCGAAAGGTGAGGTTTCTTTTACAGGCCATTCAAAGGGCGGCCACAACGCGCTGGCAGCACTGGCGGTTTCGGAAAATCCGACGGCGCGTGCGGCGGCGTTCAACGCTCAGGGATTCGGTGCAGATTCGCTGAACGCAACTCAGCGTGCGCGGCTGCATGAGCGTGGCGTGAACTACGTGGTGGCCGACGATGTAGTGGGCGCGCTGCTCATGCAGCCGGCGCGGCGCGTGTTCGTGCGGCAGGCGGAGGGCACGCAGGCGCATATGCCAGAGGCGTACACGTTCGATGCATCGGGCGCGCCGCTGACTGCCCGGCGTACGCTGAAATCCCGCGCCGTTGAGGCGGCTACGCGCATTGCGGAAAATCGCCTGGGAGGCAATGCCCGGGAAAACATAAGCCGATTGTGCCGCATAGCCATTGGAAGTGCTGAAAACTGACGCAAACGCTGGCATGCGACGGCTGAAAATGCATATATTATCTCAACAATTGGATTATTACTCAGTATATGCAGTAAAATGCCCAAATACAGCCGCGCTGTGCCGCTGCTGTTTCAGCGCCGACAATCGCGCCGACATCCGTAGCAGCACAGCGCATAGTGCGATATCTCCCTTGAATTGTAAATCTGCTACCTACAAGGCAGAAAAGGCAGCGTGTGATGAACTGCTTTTGAAAACAAAAAATGCCTATGCCGCAGTATTGGCACAGGCAAAACAGAAGCAGGAAGAACAGGCACGACAGGATAACCGCAAGGAAGCAAAGAAAGCGATTTTCGATGCAGATACGCTGACCACCGAACTGGCTGACCTACTGATCGAGCGAGTGCTGGTGTATCCCGACAACCGCATTGAAATCGCATACAAGGTCAAAGACCTCTTTGAGTGAAGGTCAGAAAAAACAGAAATTGCACTTGAAGAAAATTCAAGTGCAAACTAAAAATTTTTGTCGTGTGCTTGACATACGGGTGACGAATATCATGCACTCTTATGAGTAGCAGACCGGTCTTTTTACAGCCTCTCTCCATTTCGCTTTTTAAGTAATGTTTAGTAATCTCAAATAATCTGTCTGACGGATCATAGCCGTAAAGTTTGTCGGCATACGCAAAAAGACAACACTGGAGGAACGCAAGAATATTGTTGACTACAAGAAAGAATACAATGTTGAGTCGTTGCTCTCTTCATTGCGAAGTTTTTTGATTTTGTTCAGCGACGGCAAAGGGAGCAGCGCTGTTATACGGTGCGTTGATACCGAATTTTCGAAAAGTTGCCGGAATTACGTTGAAAAAGCGTGAAAAACGTGGTATAATATACACGGAACATTGGGAGTTTTCGAAGTCCGTTAGGACGAAGAAAACTCGACCACATGCGAGGCGAACGTTTCAGCAAGAAGAATGTTGGGGCATGTGGTATAGTATAGGCAGAAAAGATCACTGCGTGAGTTTTTGCGGCTCCACCCGCCGTATACTTCGCACGCTGAATACGCGAATTTAATTTAACTGTTTTGTAAGAAACAACTTAGCTATGCAGCGGAGCGGAATAATTTAGCTTTGCAACTTGTTGCAAAATTCACCTGAAAGACGGCATATCAAACGTTTCGCCGCAATAAAATCGCCGCAAGAAATTTTGCGGCGGTTTCGGATTTCTTGTGCAACGCTCTTCGGACAGCGGTGCGAAAAAGTAAATCTTTTTTTGCAACTTATAATGCGGTTGAGCGGTTGCGGGTTGTCGAACCTCTGAAAAAAATGACTCGGTCGAACAAACGGTCAATCCCGAATGTGATCGTCAATTACTTCTTCCCGCTTTCGGAAGAGCAATGAAATGCACCAAAGCCCCGCCAGTGCGACGACCGAATAGACCAATCGGCTGAACAACGAATCCTGCCCGCCGAACAGCCATGCAACGACGTCGAATTGAAAGACACCGATGGAGCCCCAATTTAACGCGCCGATGATACTCAAAATGAGAGCGATTCTGTCAAGCATAGTCTTTATTACCTCTTGTTTTGGGTTGTTTTGGATTTCTTTACCGCGCAGTTTTGAAAATGATTTGCGCGGATTTGCCTTGCACGGCAAAAATCACCGTGTGACATTCGGTAGTATATGCCGAATTGAAAAAAATATGCGCTGTATTGACAGCTAAAACAGAGAATATGAGGTTATACTGCCATGAGAATGAGAAAAAAGAAACATACCGATGACCGTTTGCATTCCTGCAACAGAATTTTTGTTGAACAGCCGACCGTATGGTTCGGAAAATGGAACACGTTATCCGACGGACGTCCGATTTTGCTGGAAATCGGTTGCGGAAAAGGCAGTTTTATTTGCGAAACGGCAAAACGAAATCCCGATAAATTTTATATCGCGGTCGAAAAAGTGCGCGATGTTTTGGTTATGGCGACGGAAAAAGCCGAAGCGGCGGGACTTACGAATGTGGTATTTTCGGACATTGATGCCGAACGCCTGGAAGATGTGTTTGCCAAAGGCGAATTGGCGGCAATTTATTTGAATTTTTCCGACCCGTGGCCCAAGAAAAAACATGCGTCCCGTCGATTGACCCACCACTCTTTTTTGGCGATCTACCGCTCGATTCTTGCCCCGAACGGCAATATTTATTTCAAAACCGATAATCGCCCGTTGTTTGACTTTTCGTTGGAAGAAATGCGTGAATCCGAGTATGAATTGTCCGAATTGACATACGATCTGCATCATTCCGAGTATGCCGCCGACAATGTTGTGACCGAATACGAAGCGACGTTTTCGGCAAAAGGCTTTTCGATCAATCGCGTTGTGGCGCATCCGAAACCGATCGAAAATGTTTCCGAAGCACAGAGTTGCCCGAAGAAAGCATACGTATTCGATCTGGACGGCACATTGGTCGATTCGATGGAGACATGGGCGGAAACGATGCTTCGAATCCTTCGTGACGAAAAAATCGACTATCCCGCCGACATAATCAATCAAATAACGCCGCTCGGAAATGCGGCTTCCGCCGAATTGTTTTCGAAAATGGGCGTGCCCGGCACACCCGAAGAAATTGTTGCTCGTATGTGCGAATATGCCGTTCCCGAATATACGTATCGTATTTTTGCAAAGCCGGGTGTTGCCGACTATTTGAAACAATTGAAACAAGAGGGACATATGCTTGCTGTATTGACGGCAAGCCCGCACGTGACCACCGACATTTGCTTAAAGCGAAACGGAATCTACGGTTTATTCGACAAAGTTTGGTCGATTTCCGATCTCGGTATGGTAAAATCCGATCCGAATATTTACCGTTCCACCGCCGAACGGTTGGGCGTTGCAACGGAAAATATTACGTTTTTCGACGATAACTTGATTGCACTTACGGCGGCAAAGCAAGCGGGACTTACTTGCGTCGGTGTATACGACAAATCTTCCGAAACTTCAACCGACGCGATCCAAAAGACCGCCGACCGATATATTCGTTCTTTTGAAGAACTCTTGCAATCGTAAACAAAAGAAAAATCGGGGTATTCGCCACATGAAGCGGTGCCCCCGATATTTTTTTCATCAATACCGAAAGAATACGGCAGAACGCGAAAAAATTGCCCGACGGACTTTTCGGAAAAACAATTTTGAAATAAAATAAGGCGCGGTCGTTTGACCGCGCCTTATTTTTGCGTATCCGACAGGCGAGTGCGTATTATTCAAAAGTCTTTCGCTTGTCGACGGAACGTTTAATTTTTATCGTTTGCTTGCTCGGGATCGCACCCGCTCGAAGCCGAATCGGTATCGGACCCGTTTTGCGGTTCGGCATTTCCCGCTTTATCTTCATTTGCCGATTTTACGGTAAAAGTTTTGCGGTCACGTGCCGAATTGTTTTCGTTTACACTGCGCTGTTTCTTTTCTTCGGCAATAGCGGCGATCTGTTCGATCGTGGGAGTCGGTTCGCTGTTCATCAAGAACGTGAACTGGTCTTCATCCATCGTTTCGTATTGAACCAAAAATTCCGCCGTCACACGCAGTTTTTCTTCGCTGGCGCGAATCATTTCTTCGGCTCTCGCAAAGCAGATATCGATAATCGACTTGATCTCGCCGTCAATGGCGGCGGCTGTTTCGTCCGAATAATTTTTCGTGTTGTTGAAATCGCGACCGAGGAAGATCTCATCGTCCGAACGCTCCGAAGCGAACGCGATCGGTCCCAATTTGTCGCTCATGCCGTAACGGGTAACCATGTTGCGGGCAATTTCGGTGGCACGCTGAATGTCGTTGGAAGCACCGCCCGAAATGTCGTCGAAAAAGACTTTTTCGGCAACACGTCCGCCGAGGATCATGGTGATTTCTTCCATAAGACCGTTTTTGTAAACGCTGACTTTATCTTCCAACGGCACGGTGAGGGTGTAGCCTAAAGCCCTGCCGCTCGGTATAATGGAAATTTGACGTACGGGGTCGACGGAGAGAAGAAGGTGTGCCAAAATCGCATGCCCCGCTTCGTGATAAGCGGTTTTCCGCTTTTCATCGGGCTTGAACTTACGCGATTTCTTTTGCGTTCCGACCATGATCTTCAGTGCCGCTTCTTCGATATCGTTCATGCCGATCAGTTTTTTCTGCTTGCGAGCGGCATGGAGCGCCGCTTCGTTCAAAAGATTAGCGAGATCCGCGCCCGTAAATCCGACGGTAGTTTGTGCGATCTTTTGCAGATCCACGGTTTCTTCGAACGGTTTGCCTTTTGCGTGTACTTTCAAAATATCGATACGTCCGCGCAAATCGGGATAATTCACCGTAACTTGTCGGTCGAAACGTCCGGGACGCAACAGAGCGGGATCGAGAATGTCGGGACGGTTGGTGGCGGCGATGACGATAACGCCCTCGTTACTGCCGAATCCGTCCATTTCCACGAGTAATTGATTCAAAGTCTGCTCACGTTCGTCGTGTCCGCCGCCGAGTCCCGCGCCGCGATGACGTCCGACGGCATCGATTTCATCGATGAAAATGATACTTGGCGCGTTTTTCTTGGCGTTTTCAAACAAATCACGAACACGCGAAGCGCCGACGCCGACATACATTTCGACGAAATCCGAACCGGAAATCGAATAAAAGGGAACACCTGCTTCGCCGGCAACCGCCTTGGCAAGCAAGGTCTTGCCGGTACCGGGAGGGCCGACAAGAAGCACACCGCGCG
>CAYNXA010000125.1:0-5944 GCA_964401015.1 uncultured Oscillospiraceae bacterium | reverse complement strand
TTCCATGGGCACCGAAAAGTCGAACGGTACCAAGGTGTTCGCTCTCGGCGGTAAGATCGTCAATACCGGTCTTGTGGAAGTGCCGATGGGCACGACCTTGCGTGAAGTTGTCGAAGAGATCGGCGGCGGTATTCCCAACGGCAAAAAGTTTAAGGCGGCACAAACCGGCGGTCCTTCCGGCGGCTGTATCCCCGCTTCGCTCATCGATACTCCCATCGATTACGATTCGTTGCTTTCGATCGGTTCGATGATGGGTTCGGGCGGACTTATCGTTATGGACGAAACCACTTGTATGGTGGACATTGCCCGTTTCTTCTTGGAATTCACCGTCGACGAATCGTGCGGTAAATGTACACCTTGTCGTATCGGTACCAGACGTTTGCTTGAAATTCTCGATAAGATCATTTCGGGTAACGGCGAAATGGAAGACATCGACCGTTTGGAAGAACTTTGCTATCATATCAAAGCAACGGCTCTTTGCGGTTTGGGTCAAACGGCACCGAACCCCGTTCTTTCGACCTTGCGTTATTTCCGCGACGAATATGTGGCACACGTGCGCGACAAGAAATGTCCCGCCGGCGTCTGCAAACATTTGTTGCATTATGAGATCGACGCCGATAAATGTAAAGGCTGTACGGCTTGCGCTCGTGTATGTCCCGTCGGAGCTATTTCCGGTACGGTTAAGAATCCACATACGATCGACGTAACAAAATGTATCAAGTGTGGCGCTTGTATCGAAAAATGTAAGTTCGGCGCCATCGTGAAAAAATAAGAAAGGGGAATCGTATTTTGGATACCGTAAACGTAAAAATCAACGGCAGAGACTATACCGTCAACAAGAATGCGACGGTTTTGGAAGCTTGCCGCGAGGCATCGATCCATATTCCCACCCTCTGCTTTATGAAAGAAATCAATGCCATCGGCGCGTGCCGTTTGTGCTTGGTTGAGATCAAAGGCGCCCGCTCGTTTGCCGCTGCTTGTGTTCAGCCGGTCAGCGAGGGAATGGAAATTTTGACCAACACACCCGCCCTTCAAAAAGCAAGAAAGCTCAATCTTGAACTGATTCTGTCCGACCACGACATGAACTGCCTTGCTTGCGATAAGAATCAAAAATGCGAATTGCAAAAATATTGTAAAGAATACGGCGTGACCGACGTCAATCATTTTGCCGGCAAGAAAAACGAATTTGCCGTCGAAGAGTCGACTCCGTATATCGTTCGCGACAATAACAAATGTATTCTTTGCCGCCGTTGTGTGGCAGTCTGTAAGCATAATCAAGGCGTCGGCGTCATCGGTGCCAACGACCGCGGATTCGATACGCATATCGGTTGCGCATTCGAAAAAACGTTGGGCGAGTCGGCTTGTATCGGTTGCGGTCAATGTATCGTTGCCTGTCCGACCGGCGCTTTGACCGAAAAGGACGACACCGCAAAGGTTTGGGACGCCTTGCAGGATCCGACCAAACACGTGGCGATCTGCGCCGCACCGTCGGTTCGTGCGACCCTCGGCGAATGTTTCGGCATGAACCCCGGTACCGATGTGGAAGGCAAGATGGTTGCCGCCATGAAGCGCATCGGCTTCGACGGCGTATACAACATGAACTTGACCGCCGACCTTACCATTATGGAAGAAGCGCACGAATTTCTCGGTCGCTTCACCAAAGGCGAAAAGTTGCCGCTTATTACTTCCTGTTCGCCCGGATGGGTTAAATTCTGCGAACACTATTATCCCGAATTCACCGACAATATATCTTCGTGCAAGTCACCGCAACAAATGTTCGGCGCAACCTACAAGACTTATTTTGCCGAAAAGAACGGACTTGACCCCAAGGATATCTTTTTCGTATCGGTAATTCCCTGTACGGCGAAGAAATTCGAAGTACAACGCGACTGTCAAAACGCGGCGGGCGTGCCCGATGTGGACGTTGCCATTACGACGCGCGAGCTTGCCAAGATGATCGAAAAAGCGGGTATTGACTTTAACGCGTTGCCCGACGAAGATTTCGATTCGCCGTTTGAGATCGGTTCGGGTGCGGGTGCTATTTTCGGCGCGACCGGCGGCGTTATGGAAGCGGCTCTCCGTACGGCGGCAGCTACGCTCGGTGTGAAACTCGAAAATCTCGAATTGAACGAAGTGCGCGGCACCGAAGGTGTCAAGAAAGCAACCTATAAACTCGGTGAACACACGGTTCGTGTGGCTGTTGTCAGCGGCACCGCCAACGCGAGAAAGATTTTGGATGCGATAAAAGCGGGCGAAGAACAGATCGACTTCCTTGAAGTGATGGCGTGTCCCGGCGGCTGTGTAAACGGCGGCGGTCAGCCCATACAGCCCATGTCGTTGCGCAACTATACCGACTTGAAAGCGATTCGTGCCAAGGTTCTGTATGATGCCGACAAGGCGCTTCCGATCCGCGAATCGCACAAGAATCCCGAAGTGCAGGCTTTGTATAAAGAATTCTTCGGCGAGCCGGGTAGCGAAAAGGCACATCACATTTTGCATACGAGCTACGTAAAAAGAGGACACTGAGAATTCGAAAATCGGATTCGTTGCGTCGAACGGATAATTTGCGTTTGAATACAGGGGCGGCTGTCGGGATTCCGACAGCCGCTTTGCTTGTTGAAAAAAGATGAATATCAAAACTTTTGCCCCGCTGCTTTCAAAAAGCGGTCGGAGCATCGACAAATGACGGCACCGTTCATGTTACCGTATTCTTGCGGTTGACAATTCGGCAATTTTTTTATATAATACTGTATATTCTTTTGATAGCGGGGTGAGGAGACGTGACCGACGAAAAAAGTGCTTTGATTGCCATGAGCGGCGGTGTGGACAGTTCGGTGGCGGCATATCTTATGAACAAGGCGGGTTTTCGCTGTATGGGCACCACCATGAGACTTTATCGCGGGGAAAACACGGAGATGCCCGACGTCGGTTGCTCGTCGCAAAAAGACATCGACGACGCGCGCGCGGTGGCGGAATCGCTTGAAATACCTTTTTGCGTTTTGGATTTTGAACCCGATTTCAAAAAACAGATCGTAGATAAGTTTATCCGCACGTATGAAGCGGGCGGCACTCCGAATCCGTGCGTGGATTGCAACCGATGCATGAAATTTGCCCGTCTGTTGGACTTTGCGAAAGAACAGGGGCTCTATTATCTCATAACCGGTCATTATGCGCGGATCGAACGACGGGACGACGGACAATTTTTACTGAAAAAAGCCGAAGATCCGAACAAAGACCAAAGCTATGTTCTCTATACCCTTACGCAAGAACAGTTGGCGCATATTCTCTTTCCGCTCGGCGAGTTTTCCAAAAGCGAGGCGAGAAGTATTGCCGACAAAAACGGCTTTGTCAATTCGGATAAACCGGACAGTCAGGACATTTGCTTTGTGCCCGACGGCGATTACGTGAAATTCATGGAACGCTATACCGGGAAAGTCTATCCCGACGGCGAATTTCTCGATGCCGACGGAAAGTGTGTCGGACGTCATGCGGGTGCGGTGCGCTATACGATCGGTCAGCGCAAAGGATTGGGAATTTCCATGGGCGAGCCGGTTTATGTTTTCGAAAAAAATATGGAACAAAACACCGTTTCGGTCGGGAAAGAATCGCTCTTGTTTCACCGCGAGTTGGTTGCCGATGAGGTGAATTTGATCTCGGTACGGTTTTCCGATCTGCCGATACGATGTAAAGCAAAAACGCGCTATCGTCAGACCGAACAGGACGCGACCGTGTATTCTGCCGAAAACGGTCGGATAAAAGTCGTGTTCGATGAGCCGCAACGAGCCATGACCGTCGGTCAGTCGGTAGTCTTGTATGACGGCGATACGGTCGTCGGCGGTGGGACAATCGTATCGGTTGGGGATTGATTCGCAACGCACGATTCGAAAAAATCGGGCAATCGCAAAATTGCCATTTACAAAATTTGAAAAAATCGGAGAAAATTATGCAACGGGAATTTTCGAGAACAGCACGGTTGCTTGGCGATGAAGCGATGGAACGGCTTGCGAACTGTCGCGTTGCCGTGTTCGGCGTCGGCGGCGTCGGCGGCTATGTTGTGGAAGCGCTGGCACGGTCGGGCATTGGAGCGCTTGATTTGATTGACAAAGATACCGTTTCGGAAAGCAATATCAATCGGCAGATCATCGCCTTGCACAGTACGATCGGACGATATAAAGTCGAAGTTGCCGCCGAACGGGTTCACGATATCAATCCGTCGGCAACGGTGCGAACGTATACGACCTTTTTTAACGAAGAAACAGCGAGCGAATTTGACTTTTCGGCATACGATTATGTGGTCGACGCAATCGACACGGTAGAGGGCAAGATCGCGCTGGTCATGCGGGCAAAACGTGCGGGAACGCCGATTATTTGTTCGATGGGGACCGGCAATAAATTGGACCCGACCGCATTCGAAGTGACGGATATTTATAAAACATCGGTTTGCCCGCTGGCAAAGGTCATGCGCACCGAACTTCGCAAACGCGGCATACGATCGCTGAAAGTGGTTTGTTCGAAAGAAATTCCGATAAAACCGTTCGAGAGCGAAGAAGAAAAACCGACCGCCTCACATCGCGCGCTCCCCGCAAGCGTATCCTTTGTGCCGTCGGCGGCGGGATTGATCCTTGCCGGCGAAGTCATCAAAGACCTTGTCGGCTTTCACGGAAACGGCAACGGCGCATAAGAACATCTGACAAAAAATACCTACGAATCGGAGCAAAAAATATGAATCGGATTCTTCCGACCTATCGCCTTATCGAACGAAGCATACAAAAGAAATATCATAAATCGATCTGGACCCCTTTTGTCAAGGCGTGCAAAGAGTATCGCCTGATCGAAGAGGGCGATAAGATCGCCGTTTGCATATCGGGCGGGAAGGATTCTATGCTGATGGCAAAACTTATGCAATTGCTCGCCGAACACAGCGATTTCCCGTTTGAAGTCGTATATCTCTGCATGGACCCCGGCTACAATCGGGAAAATCGACTGAAAATCGAAAGCAATGCCGCACTTTTGCATATACCGCTGACGATTTTCGAAAGCGATATTTTTGCGGTTGCCGAGCATACCGAGCGGAATCCTTGTTATCTGTGCGCGCGCATGCGACGCGGACATTTGTATAACAAAGCGCGCGAATTGGGCTGTAACAAAATTGCTCTCGGTCATCATTTCAGCGACGTTGTCGAAACAACCGTTATGGGTATGTTTTACGGCGCACAATTGCAAGCTATGCCGCCCAAACTTCACAGTACCAACTTTGACGGAATGGAGTTGATTCGCCCCTTGTACCGAATCCATGAGGACGATATCATTTCGTGGGCGAAATACAATTCGCTTTCGTTTATTGCCTGCGCTTGCCGTTTTACCGAAGCGTGCGAAAAAGCCGACGATGCGGGGGATGTGTCCAAACGCGCGGAAGTCAAAAATCTTTTGCGAGAACTGAAAAAGACCAATCCGAATATCGAAAAAAACATTTTCAACAGCATTCATGCCGTTTGTTTGGATACCTTTGTCGGCTATAAAAGCGGCGGCAAAGAACATACGTTTAACGAAATTTACAAAGACCGAAAATGACGCATACCCGCGCACGGAATTCGAAAGAACCCACACACGATATAAAACGAATTTCGAAAAAAGAGCGGGAACGAAAGACGAATCGACAAAAACAAAAGTTTTTCGGTTTTTTTTCAAAAAGCTCTTGACAAAAGTGCGCGCGTCTGCTATAATATAAAAGCTGTCGACACGGTCGACAGACAAAACGGCGGAATAGCTCAGCTGGCTAGAGCATCCGGTTCATACCCGGCAGGTCACTGGTTCAAATCCAGTTTCCGCTACCATTTCACCGGTTAGCAGTCGCTTCCCGGTCGATACGGCCCGTTGGTCAAGCGGTTAAGACACGGCCCTTTCACGGCTGTAACATGGGTTCGATTCCCGTACGGGTCACCAC
>CAYNXA010000124.1:0-5972 GCA_964401015.1 uncultured Oscillospiraceae bacterium | reverse complement strand
GTTCTCACCTCTTGTTCGGCGGCAAACATCACAAAAAAATTCGACGCAAGCGAAAGTATCGCCGTCGACCTTGTCGACCAAGACAATTTCGAAAGCTACGGTTCACGATTCGATTCGTCATCGGATTCGAACGGTTCGAGCGGATTTTATTTCGATTCCGCCGATTACGACATTGAGGAAGCATTTCCCACCGAATCCGAAACGCAAAGCGGCGAAAGCAACCTTTCGTTCGACGGCAGAAAAATCATCTATTCTTCGTGGTATACCATCAACACAACGGAATTTGACGAATCGGTTCAAAAGCTGAACGACCTTTGCACCCGATACGGTGCCTATTTCGAAAGTGCCTCGGTTTACGGCGACGCCTCGTATTCCCGCCGCACCGCCGATTATACGATTCGTATTCCCAACGAAAACTATAACGCTTTCATTCAAAGTACAGGCAATCTCGGTACGGTCGCTTCGTCGGGCGAAAACAATCGTGACGTCACCGAACAATATATCGACACGCAGGCGCGTCTTGAAAGTGCCGAGCTGCGCGAAAGCCGCTTGCTTGAGATCCTTGCCGCCGCCGACAACCTCGATGACATTTTGCTTCTCGAACGGGAACTGTCGGATGTGCGCTACGAAATCGAGAGCTATGCGGGCGAACTGAAAAAACTCGACTCGCTGGTGTCCTATTCGACCGCCGAAATTCATTTGAACGAAGTGGTGCGCGATATTCCCGTCGATTCGCAAAAGCAAACGCTCGGAACACGCCTGTCGCTTGCCGTTTGTCGCGGTTTCGATTCGTTCCGCGACACCCTTTCCGACCTCGCTGTCGACGCGGCGTATTCGTTGCCCGTTTTTCTGTTTATTTGGTTGCCGATTCTCATCGTGATCATTCTTCTCATCGTGATCTTCAAAAAGCGCGCTCGCAAGCGCCGCGTCGCGAAAGCCGCCTGTATGAATGGGCAAATTCCGCAAAATTCACACGAAATTGTAAATAATACCGAAAATTCGGCAAATAATTTCTGATTTTTGTGCAATTGTATTGACGAATCGATACAATATTAACAGCATATCGTGTACCGATGGTTTCGTGTCCGCAACAGCGTCGATCTTTTACGAGCACGTTTCATAACAGACAGCGCCGCCGCCACAACACATTTAAGCAGGAAAGGAACACGAGTTATGAAGAAGTCACGAAAAGCCCTGTCATTCGCTTTATCCGTCCTTATGTCCGCGACCTGTCCCACCGCGTTTGTCAGCGCCGCCGAGAATGTCTCCACGGCAAAAATGCGAGCACGCGAGGCATATCTGGAAGAGATTTCCCGCAGTTTCGGCGGCGTTGAAATTCTCGATTGCTCGGATTTGGATATCGACGATCCGAATTTCTGGGTGGAATTTTACGACCCGAATCACCATTCACCGGCGATCGACATTGAAAACCCGAATCCGGACCCATACTACATTCCCTATGACCAAAAGCTCGATTTACCCCAACCTCTTACCACTGCCAACACGAAGTATAACGTTTACACGTCCTCGAACAGTTTGAAAGCGCAAAACGTCGTAAGCGTGTTCGACGCTATCGACAGAGCGCAAAATATGGGCGACAAGGTTATAGAAACCGACACGGGCGTCACCGTTTTTACCAACGACGGCTCCGAATCGACCTTTTACGCATTCCAATTCACCAATTTCCACAAAATACTCTATTCTGCCGAAGCCGCCAACAATTGGGTGCGCGATTTCGCCTACGCACACGTGGTAAACGGCAAAGGAAAATTGACACACAACTGCTACCGCTCTCTGAAAGGCGTTCCCGACACCATGGCGTTAGAAGCAAACGGCGGCGGATATTACTACAAATACAGCTATCCGACCGACGTCTATATTGCTTCAAGCCTTTCCGCCGATTTTTCGAACGTACAACTGAAATTCAACGACGACAATCGCGTGCTAAATCCTTATGTGTTTTCCGCTATTGTCAATAACAATGGTTCTATTGAGTTCGGAATTGCAACATCAAAAAAACACGAAGGCGTTTGGTTTCCTTACCGTTCGCTTCGCGGTGACATTTTAGCTTATACCAATCAAGCCATAGTGTCGCCGAATAAATGCACCAACGGCGTGTACACCTATCCTGCCGGAAGTATCGTCGATATCAAGATTTGTATCAAAAGGGATGGAAGAACCGACGAAAACGGCATAAAGCACGACATTCTATACGGGACAGTCTTCAACAGAAGTACCGGCGTTTCCGCAAATACCGACGAAGATTCCGAGAACTGTAAATTCGATTTGGTATACCCGACAAGCGGAAGCAAACAATTCATGTTTCTTCACGCCTGCTCATTCGTTCAAGATCTTAAAATAAAGCCAACCGATAAATCCCCCAACATAACCAACGACCTTCGGTGCGGTGCATATTTCAAAAATATCGCCCTGTGCGACTGCGCTCTTTTCACCGACACTGCATTCAGCGAAAACAAATCCGCTTTTTACGCCAACAGCGACGTTACCTCGTTCGCCTTTTTGTACAATGACGACTGTATAACCCACTCCGACGCTTCCACTTCCACAAAAGAAATATTCAGCATTGATTACAGCGTCGGCTATCAACAATAACGGAGGACTCAAATGATGAAAACAAAGTTGCTATCAGTCATACTTGCCGTAGTTCTGCTCCTACCCGCGCTCAGCGCTTTTTCCGCCCATGCCGAAACGATTACATTCGGTGAAATTGCTCTTCCGTTGGAAGAATACGGTCAAGAGGAAGCCCACGGCTATATTCCCGTCATACGTTACGGAATGCATCATACTTATCATGAGTTTAAGATAGACAGCGAGGATTGGGAAACATTAAAAAGTTTTCCCATTGTGCCGGCAGACCCCGACTCCGAAAGCTGTGCCGACAAATACACGTTTATTGCCGATCACGCTCTCTACAATCGTCGTTGGGAAAAAAACATTGAAATCTATTTCGACGGGCTGATCGTGGTCGGTGAAAGCACCGCCGAAGAAAAAGCATATCGTTTCTTGAATTTTGAGCAAGTCGAAAACCATTTGAGCCGCAGCATTTCCACCGCAAAACAGTTTCATACGTATGCTACCAAATACTCCGCAATATTTGATATTTACAAATGGGCAATTCCTTCGGTTCGCGATATGTTTCGGAACGGACTGATGCCGAAGTACTTTTCACTTGGCGCCGGTTACTATTCTTCGCCGATGAATCGCGAAATGTTTTGCGACGTTTTGGCGAAGGTGATTGCCAAAAGCCCGAACAGTGACCGAATCGTCAACGAAGATGTTTTCTTTCCCGACACGGAAAACGAAAGTGTCTATTACCTTGCCAAACGCGGCATCGTCAAAGGAAAAGCCAAGCTCATCTATTACTACGCCAAGCGTGGCGCCGCTGTGGAAAAAGGCGAAACAAAATTCCGTCCCAACGATCTTTTGACGCGTGAGGAAATGGTAATGCTTCTCCGTCGCGCAATCGATTATTTGGAAGTCAACCTTTCCGCAAGCGAAAAAAGCGATCTTGCCTTTTCGGACGATTCCGAAATTTCCGATTGGGCAAAAGCCGCTGTGTACGATGTGTATTCCGAAAAGATTCTGCCCCTGCCGGAACTTACGGACACGCTTTTCGCACCGAAAAGCGTGGTTTCTCAGCAAGAGGGACTGGTAGCGGCATATCGATTTTTCAAGCGATACTTACCGCAGAATTCCGAAAACATCGAAAACGAAAATGACCCGAACTATCCGATAACCTATCCGGCAGATGATCCGTGGAGCGGTTGGAGGGATGTGCCGACCGATTGGGATGCTCCGCTCGACTGGGACAAAAGTTGGCTGTAACAGAAACCGTCTGCGATATATATCACGCATTCGAGCCGAAGCAGTCGCCTCGGCTCCTCTTTATTTTCGCCGTTTTATTTTCACGCAAGTATTGAAAAACGGGAACAAAACGTGTATAATGACGATATCGGACAAATACCGCCCGTCGAAGCGACGAAGCGGCAGGCAACCGAAAAATACCAAAGCGAGGAGCTGTCGAAAAATGACAAACAAAGCAATCGAAAATCTCGGATTTCATCATATCGCATTGAAATCGAACAATTTCGACGAATCGGTTCGCTTCTACACCGCTCTCGGCATGACGCCGATCGTCGGTTGGGGCGAGGGCAACGAAAAAGTGCAAATGTTCGATATCGGCGACGGAACACGGCTGGAACTTTTTGCCGGCGGAAACGACACCGACTTCCCCGCCGAGGGCAAATATATGCATTTTGCTCTGTGCTGCGACGATGTGGACGCCGCTTATGCGCTGGCGCTTTCGGTCGGGGCAAAGCCTTTCAAAGAACCGAAAACCGTGCCGCTCGACTCGACACCCGAAAAGATTTCGATCCGCATTGCTTTCGTACTCGGCCCGTCGGGGGAGCAACTCGAATTTTTCAAGCAAGTATAACGGCCGATAAAACCCTGTCGCCCATCAAAATCAAAACGGAGGTAACGTTATCATGTTACGCATCGGAAACCAAACAAACTCGTATTTGAATCGCGAAAACGGCAAAATCGACTACGCCGTTCTCTCGCGTCACGGATTTACCCATGCCGATTATCAATCGCTTGCCGTCACCGACGGCGCCTTATACCTAATGAGCGAAAGCGACATGATCGCCGCTCTGCATACCGAGAAAGCGCTTGCCGCGTCGAATGGAATTGCTTTTTCGCAAGTTCACGCGCCTTGGCCGGTCGTCGACCGTACCGAAGAAGAACGCGCGCAGACGCTTGCCTTTATGAAGCGCGCCGTCGTCGGCACCAATGCGCTCGGCAGTCCCTATCTTGTCGTTCATCCGGTCATGCCGTTCGGATGGGATCCCGAACCCGATTCGGCTCTCGCTTATCAAATCAACGCCGATTATTTTGCCGCCCTTTGTGATTTTGCGCTCGATTACGACGTCGGAATCTGTATCGAAAATATGCCGACACTGCGACATACCATAGCCCGCATACCGTCACTTGTTCGGTTTGTCAACGAATTGAATCGCAAAAACTTCCATATTTGCCTTGATACGGGTCACTGTCATTATACCGGTGACGATTGCGGCGAGGCGGTTCGCGCCTGCGGCAGTCTTTTGAAAACGCTTCACGTTCACGACAACACGACCCATTTCGACGACCACTTGATGCCCTTTTTCGGCACGATAAACTGGAAAAATTTCAAAGCCGCCCTGCGGGATATCGGATTCGACGGCGTTCTCTCGATCGAAGCGAATGTTCCGTATTTGCCCGCCGACTTACGGGAACAGGCATTTTTGTTGCTTGCGCAAACGACCCATTCACTTGCCGATATTTGAGGAACGCCATGTATTCACTTCGAAAAATGAATAAAAAAGACCTCGCCGCCGTGTCGGCGATCCTTGCGGGAGCGCGCAAACACATGGGTGAGGTCTTGAAAATCGATCAATGGCAAGGTGCCTATCCGTCGGCAGCGGATTTCGAAGCCGACATTACAATCGGTCGTGCATACGTTTTTTGCGACGAGCGCGCCTTTCCGATCGGCGTTGCCATGGTAACGACCGAACGTGAGCCGATTTACGACCGTATCACCGACGGCGCGGCTCTTACACGATTCGAAAGCGACAACCGTTTTGCGATCGTTCCCGATACACTTTACGGAAAATGGCATTTTGACAAAAACGACGCGGGTGTCGTACATCGTTTCTGTGTCGACACGTCGCTTCACCGTCACGGCGTGGGCAGTGCGTTCATGCGCGAAATTTGCGCTCTTTTGCGGTCAAGATCGTGCAAAAGCGTGCGAATCGACACCCATCCGTTCAACATTCCAATGCAAAAAATGCTCGAAAAAAGCGGATTCTGTCCTGTCGGTGTCGTGACCGTTTCCGAAAAGACACCCGAACGAATCGCTTACGAAAAAGCTCTTTGACACCGGTCGTATTTTTATCTTTCTTATCTCACTT
>CAYNXA010000123.1:0-5996 GCA_964401015.1 uncultured Oscillospiraceae bacterium | reverse complement strand
GATGGTGATTTCACATTCGCCTTTGATAATATTTCAGATTATGAACTTATCCATAAGCAACTCCGTCTGATTAGAAAGTACAACCAAACTAAGAGTGTCAAGTTCTATGTTTTGGTTGGATTTGAGGGCACAGATGAAGTTGATATAGAAAAAGCATTTAGACGAGTTGAACTACTGCTTCATTATCGCTGCCTTCCTTACATCATGAGATATATGAACAAGAATGATACGCCGTGGCAGAGATCTCCGTACCGTGACCTTTATGTGACTATGGCTCGATGGTGCAATCAGCCCAGCATTGTCAAAAAAATGACATTCCGCGAGTTCTGCAACGCAAATCAAGCAATGCATAAGACGAAAGGAACATATTGTTCTGCAATGCGAAGTATGTTGGAATTTGAAGAAAAATTTCCTGAAATTGCAAAAAGATATTTTGATATCCGCTTTGGTGAGGACAATCCGAATATTATTGACTAAATAATCTGTGGAGGACATAGAATGGCGTTTTACATTGATTGGGCGCAGTGTGAAAATCCCACAGAAAAGAACTCTTACCTAAAGAGTTTTCTTAAAGCAACACCGGAATCCCGTGCGCCGTTATTGAACGGATCTAAGGAAGAATTGAATGCTGCATATGATATAATCTCTGAAAACCTATTGACGGATTTCTTTGAAATCATTGAAAGGGACATCTCACTCCCACAGTTGACAGCAGCTGATATCCCCTGCTTTAGCAGCCTTGAAAAAGGTGCATCACGAGTTAACGAAATTTTAGAATTCTCACCAGACGGTCTAACGTTCAACCAACTCGGATTGCAGTTAATGAATTCTAAGAAAGAAGGTGCACAGAAAAAATACGGTGAAAACCAAGCAAAATTGGCATTGTCAATGGAGTTAGTCTATTTTGTAAAAAAATCGTCAACGTTGGTTTGTCCTACAGCATGGGGAGCATATTTGACGCAGTACCCATTCGAACAAAAGAGAGATGTTATAAAGAAGCTTCTTTTGCGCGATCCATGTGTGAAGACACTGTTGCACTTTGCGTTTTTAGGGCCAGTACGATATTACGACATTGTATCATTTTTGAAACCATCCACCATGATTCGGAGACGCACTAATGTAAAGTGCTTGGTGTCCTTCATCTTATCCGAATCAGAGCGTGAAGTGGCTCTCTCTAATATAGATTGGGACGTGGAGGATACATAAGATGAGTTTTCAAGATCTACGGCTCAATATAAGCTATGAAAGCGACTCCAATAGAAATCAACTTTTGGATGAGTTCTATATTCCAGTTCTCGAAAATTCCAAAAAATATTTTAGAATTGCCGGTTTTTTTAGTTCGACCTCGCTTTCTGTTTCCGCAGAGGGAATAGAGGGGTTGATAAAAAATGACGGAAAAATGTATTTGTTGATTTCTCCGGAGCTGTCGGAAGAGGATTATTCTGTTATTTCCAAAAGTCAAAAAATCGAGGAGAATTGTTCTTTGTTTTCTGATTTTATCCCAGATACAAAGGACGATCATTTAAAGGCACTGGCGTGGCTCTTAGATAGTGGTCGGTTGGAAATAAAAATCGTTGTTGGAAAAAAATCGAGAAACAGCCTGTTTCACCAAAAAGTCGGCATTTTTTTCGACAATGACGGAAACATGATATCCTTTTCTGGCTCTATCAATGAAACAGCACAAGCTTGGATAAACAACATCGAAGAATTTAAAGTATTCCGGTCATGGAATGCTGGACAGGTTGAATATCTTCAATCAGATCTCCAAAAATTTTCAGCATATTGGGGTAATGAACGAAAGGACACCGCCTTAGTATTTGATCTTCCATCTTCTATCAAAGAAAAGATCATCCATATCAAGCCACGGGATGTGTGGGATCTCAATATAATGCGGCGATATAAAAATGACCGTGCGATCAAAAAAAGCAAATTGAGCCTTTTTCCTCACCAAACACAAGCTGTAAACGCCTGGGTGGAAAACGGACATTCCCTGCTAATGGAAATGGCAACCGGTACAGGAAAGACTCGAACTGCAATTGGCTGTCTTTTAAGAAAATTGGAAGACAGCGAAACATTGCTTACGATCGTTGCTACTCCGCAAAATACATTATCTCGACAGTGGAAAGATGATTTTACAAAGTTAGCAATACAACTGGACTACGCGGAAATAATCGACGGAAGTGTTAGCAAGTGGCCTAAAAAGTTAGAACTGCTACTCTTAGATCTAAACGAAAAACGCATTCGCACTGCAATTATTTTTACAACCCATGCCACAGCATCCGACAAAAAGTTTGTTGACATAATTTTGAACAACAAATTTCAATCTAAGATTTTGTTTATTGCTGATGAAGTTCATGCAATTGGGTCAGCAAAACAAAGAGATGCCTTGCTCCAACAGTACGATTATCGAATCGGGTTGAGTGCAACTCCAGAAAGGATGTTTGACGAGAACGGAACTTCCCTTATTCGCAGTTACTTTGGAAACGAATCCTTTGAGTTTACAATTTCTGATGCACTCGCAACAATAAATCCATTGACAGGACGGCCTTTTCTTAATCATTTCTTATATCACCCAATTTTTATTGAACTGACTCCACCTGAAAACAAGTTATATAACAAATATAGTCAGCAAATTGCAATCATGAAAATGCAGGATGACTATGATCCGGATGATTTGCAAAAGTTATATGACAGGCGTGCAGCGGTCAGCAAAAATGCCGATGGAAAATATGAAGCCCTGAACGGACTTTTGGAGAAGCTAGATCCTGAAAGAATCGTGGACACAATTTTGTTTGTTTCCGATAAGCAGATCAAAAAAGCCTTTGACATCTTAAGCGACAAGCATATAAAACGTGCAAAAATCACAGAACAGGAATCTGCGTCTAAAATTGTGAACAACAGTGGTGATACAGAGCGACAGGAGATTATATCCCAATTCAATCATCGCCAGCTTCAGGTTCTCGTTGGCATAAAGTGTTTAGATGAAGGAATCGATATACCCAATGCCCGAATTGCCATCTTGATGTCGAGCAGCACAAATCCGCGTGAGTTCGTTCAAAGAGTAGGACGTGTTATTCGGCAAGCGGAAGGCAAAAAAACATCTGAAATATATGATTTTATCGTAACCTCAGATTCAGTGGATAGTCTTTTGAAGAAAGAATCACAGAGAGCTCAGTTGATCGCTAAAAATGCGGATAATTATAACGAAGTGAAAGAGGCCTTTTTTCAAAGAGGAGTGAATTTGGATGCCAATCAGTGACAAAATCATGCAGGAAATCTCTAAGAGTCATACCACAGAAGATGAAAAGAAGCTCATGTATAATGTCTTGAAAATAGAAGATCAAGGGATTTTCAGATTTACGGTTGAGTATGAAAAACTTATCAAGGCATACATAGAAGACCATAAGGGGGAAGCCGGCAAATGAGCGTTGCGATCGATAGAATTTCATTTGAAAATTATCGTCAATATGGTACAGGGCAAATTCATTTTAAGACAGACGGCTCCAATAAGCTTTCTATCCTGATCGCAAAAAATGGAACCGGGAAAACCACACTGTTGAATGCTATAACGTGGTGCCTTTATGGTCAGGAACTCCACTTGGCCGAGGGAAAAAAAGCGTTACCCATAGTAAATTCTTCTCTCGTGCACAAAGCGCAAGCAGGAGAAGTAATTCCAGTTCGTGTCAGCGTGGAAATTTCAAGTGATGATGACAATATTGAATTCTCACGAACAGCTCAGTTTAAGGTTAAAAATGGAGAAAACGGAAATAACGTTATCGATGGTCCGGCAGCTTTCACTGTCACCGTTACACCGCAAAAAGGAACCTTTAAAAACACTGTTGTAAAAACAGGACCTGATGCTGATATTATCGTCAAGCAATATTTTGATGAGGCCATTTTTAAATTCTACTTTTTTGACGGCGAGAAGTTAAGAGATTTCTTTACAGAAAGCCAGGCAAATTCAATACAGCAGTCGATTTTCAATATTTCACAGGTTAATTTACTTGAAAATGCGGTGACACACCTTGCAAAACTGAATTCAGATCGCACAAAAAAGGTTGCAAAAGGGGTGCCAGATGTTCAAGTTTTAGATAATGACCGAGAGAAGCAAGAAAGAAAACTTGAACATGCAAAAGCTACGTTAAAACTGGCAACTGATGAAATTACCGGTTGTGAAACTGAACGAGCAAGGCTCGATGAGATTTTAAGAGGCCATGAGCCTGTTAAAAAACTTCAGGAAGAACGCTCGAACCTCGAAACGTCCTACCGAAAAATCGAAAATGAGGTTAATACTTTTCAGACCAGAAGAACATCTTTCATCCGCAAATACACAGTGCTGATAACGCTTTATCCAAGAATAAAAAAGGCATTAGCCCTTATCCAACAGAAGGAAAAAAGTGGAGATCTTCCTCCTGCAATCGATAAAATGCAGATAAAGCGTTTATTGGAGCACCCAGAAGACCGCTGCCCTATTTGTGATGGAAGAATTGACGAATCGGCAATCGCTCATTTAGAAAAGCTGTTGGAGAGAATTGCAGTCTCGAGTGAAACTTCAAACTATCTAAAAGAAATCAAGGGTTCCCTAGAAATGTATATAGATCAAGTGGCACAGTTCAAGGAGAAACTTGATGAACTCCGTCAAACGGAAATGGATCTATCCTCTCAGAAAGAGAAAATCGAAAGACGACTAAAAGAAATCGCCGGATTGCTTTCTAATTATAATGAAAGCGGAGAGCACGGCACTGTTAACATTGCTGCAACAGAAGCCCAAAGAACGAAAATCATAAATCAAATCAATTTGGCTTACCAAAATGCATCAGTGGCACGTGCAACTATCCAGTCTTGTGAAAATGCGATCGAAGAAATTAATAAAAAACAACTTGATGCGATTAAAAAGCTTAGAGAGTATGATAGTCTCCGGTGTGAAATGGAAGTCATTCAGATGCTGCACGGGAATTTCAAACGCATTCAGATCGAAATCATGCAGCAGATGAAAAATGAAATCCAGACTGTTACATGGGAATATTTTGATGAGATGATTTGGAAAAAGAATACGTTTGGACATATTAGTATCAATGATTCTTATGATATTACGGTTTATAATAGGGATAACATTGAAATGACGGGCTCTTTGAGTGCAACAGAACAAATGGCGCTAGCTTATGCTTTTACGCTCGCGATCCATAGTGCGTCTGGTAAAAACTGTCCACTGGTTATTGACTCTCCCCTCGGCCGTGTTTCGGATGAAAACAGAGAAAACATGGCGTTGGCACTTAAAGAAGTTAGCAAAGAAAAACAGATTATTATGCTGTTTACTCCTGATGAGTACTCCGAACAGGTCAAACGCATTTATGGTCCAGTGGCAGATGTGCGTGAACTCACATTGTCTGCGGATGAAAAGTTTGTAGAAGGGATTGAGCATTAATGGCACGTGATCGTGTATATGTAAGCGACTCATTCAAGAAAACAACAGATGAATTAAAGGAACAAGATGTTTTGGGATTAAGCATGGCCGAAGGAAAAGAAGTGTTTATGCTGTCTGTTGCTCTCGGATTGAATAATCCCACCTTGCTCAAAAACAGGCAAGGATTATTTCTTAATACTGCGTTGAAAACAGCTGATAAAGCACTTATCGCAAGTGTACTTCTGGGTACAATGTCCGATGATGAAGATATGGATCAATATGCTGACTTCGACAAAAGTTGTGAGCTCTGCGAGAAGTGTGCGGAAACCGGGTACAACGCTTTACTAAAGAAATACAACGATGCCGGATGTGATGAAGAACTGCTTGAGCGGCGTATGTTGTCAGAACTTGATCTACTGTACTCAAAGAACGTTTTGGAAAGTTTGGACTGATTCCTATACAATCGCCAAATGCTCATATGCCCTCGATCGCCCGATCGGGGGCATTTTTGACAGTGATCCAGCAAAATTCAACACTGGTCAAAAACTGACGAATCGTTTATATAAAAGATTTCGGAAGAAAAGCCGCCTGA
>CAYNXA010000122.1:0-6063 GCA_964401015.1 uncultured Oscillospiraceae bacterium | reverse complement strand
CAAACAGTCGGTGAAACATTTGCATTTTCATATTCTCGGCGGCAGAGAGTTGCCCGAAAATATGGCGTAAACCGAGTGCGGCGCGACGGTGCCACCAAGAGGTTTTCCGATTGCCGCGCTTTTTTGATTATTCTTTCGGGTCGAACCGAACGGATTTGCCCCGATTCTCTCAATTTGACAATGAGGTGACAAAAAAATGTCCGAACAAAAATATTATACCATGCAAGTGGCGGGGCTGACCCGCGAATTGCCGATTTGCCCCGTGAACGAACATTTGGATATCGCGGGCTTTATCATTTTCGGCGACGTAGAACTTACGAAAGCCTGCGCGAGCGAGCTTGTCAAGAAGATTCCCGACCATGATTATATGATTACCGCCGAGGCGAAAGGAATCCCGCTTATTTATGAAATGGCGCGTCTGCTCGGCGAGGAAAAACATTTTATCGCGCGCAAAGCCGAAAAGGTCTATATGCGCGACACGTTCTCGGTGTCGGTTCATTCGATCACGACCAATGCCGAACAGCACTTGTATCTCGACGGCTACGACGCGAGAATGCTGAAAGGCAAGCGCATACTTCTTGTCGACGACGTTATCAGCACGGGCGAATCGCTCCGTGCTCTCGAAACGCTTGTGACAGAAGCGGGCGGCATTGTTTGCGGCAGAGCTTGTATTCTTGCCGAGGGCGACGCGGCAAAGCGCGATGATATCGTATTTTTGGAAGAATTGCCTTTGTTTTTCCATTGAAAAGGTGTCGTCAATCGACCGGAGTAAGAAAATTTCAACATAACCTACCGAAGTGGTCGGAAAAGACGACAAAAGGAGCTTTATGAAAATCATTATTGTCGGCGGCGGCAAGATCGGCATGACGATTTTGCAAAGTTTGTCCGCCGAGGGACACGACCTCGTTTGTATTGACGACAATCCCGAGGTCACCGAAAGCGTAACCGAACTGTACGACGTGATGAGCCTGTGCGGTAGCGGCACCGACTGTGAAGTGCTGACCGAAGCCGATGCGGCGCACTGCGAATTGTTTCTCGCCGTGACCGGTTCGGACGAATTGAACATGTTGTCCTGTTTCCTTGCCCGCAGCATGGGCGCGGCGCATACCGTTGCGCGGATTCGAAACCCCGAATACAATGATAACAGCCTCGGTTTTTTGCGCCAAAAACTGGATCTGAACGATTCCTTGAATCCCGAATACCTTTCGGCGCGTGAAATTCACAACATTCTGAAATTTCCCAGCGCGGTCAATATCGAAACTTTTTCGGGGCACAAATTCGAAATGATCGAGTTGAAATTGAAGCCCGATTCGGCGCTTGACGGCATGAGCCTTTCGGAAATGCGAAAAAAATACGACGCGAAATTTCTGCTCGGCGCCGTTCAGCGCGGCGATCGCGCGTTTATACCCGACGGCGGTTTTCGCCTGTGCGGGGGTGATCGAATCGGACTTTCCGCCGAACAAAGCGAGCTGCAAAAATTGCTCAAAGCGATGGGCTTTTTGCAAAAGCGCGCGCGCAAGATCATGATCGTCGGCGCCAGTCGCACGGCGTATTATCTCGCGAAAATGTGCCTGTCGGGCGGCTTTTCGGTGACCATCATCGAACAAAATCGCGACCGTTGCCGCGAATTTTCCGAATTGTTGCCGTCGGCTTGCGTGATCTGCGGCGACGGCGCGTCGCAGGAACTTTTGAACGAAGAAGGCTTGTCCGAAACCGATGCGCTTGTGACGTTGACCGGCATGGACGAAGAAAACATCTTGATCTCGTGCTTTGCTGCGACGCAAAACGTGCCGACGGTGATCACGAAAGTCAATCGCCCCGAACTTGCCCAAACTGCCGAGCGGCTGGGGCTTGACATCATCATCTCGCCGAAACGTATCGTCAGCGGCGTTGTGACCCGCTATGCCCGTGCGTTGCAAAATTCGCTCGGCAGCTCGGTCGAAAAGGTGTATAAATTGATGGACGGCATGGTCGAAGCGTTGGAGTTTTCGGTCGGCGAGGACTTTCCTTACCGAAACATCCCGCTTCGGGATATGCGTATTCGCAAAGGGATACTTCTTGCCGGCGTTTTGCGCGGACGGGCGACGATAATTCCTACCGGCGAGGACGGAATTGAAGCGGGTGATCGTGTCATCGTGCTTGCGTCATCGGGGATCCAGCTCAAAACCCTTTCGGATATTGTCGAATAAGCGAGCGGAGGCACGGATATGAACAGAAAAATGGTTCTTTCGACGCTCGGTCGTATCTTGCGGATCGAATCGTTGCTTTTGGTCTTGCCGCTGGTCGTCGCGCTGTTGTATCGCGAATGGCGCGGCGCGCTGTCGTTCTGCATTACCATACTTGTTTGCGTCGCGATCGGCACCTTGCTTCAACTTTTGTTCCGACCGAAAAGTACCGTCATCTTCGCGCGCGAGGGATTTTCGATCGTTGCGTTGGCGTGGATCGGACTGTCGGCGCTCGGCGCACTGCCTTTTGTGATTTCGGGCGAGATTCCGTCCTTTTTCGATGCGTTTTTCGAAACGGTCAGCGGCTTTACGACGACCGGTTCGTCGATTTTGCGTGACGTCGAAGCGCTGTCGCACGGTATGCTCTTTTGGCGAAGCTTCACGCATTGGGTCGGCGGCATGGGCGTTTTGGTATTCGTGATGGCATTCCTACCGAATTTGTCGGATCGGCCGATTCACATTATGCGCGCTGAAGTTCCGGGGCCCATCGTCGGAAAATTGGTTCCGCGCGTCAAAGATACGGCGAAAATTTTGTACCTGTTATATGTGATCTTGACGGCGGTCGAGGTGGTTTTACTGCTTTGCGGCGGCATGAATTTGTTTGACAGCTCGGTGCATTCGTTCGGAACGGCGGGCACGGGCGGTTTTGCCGTCAAATCCGACGGTTTTGGTGGGTATTCGCCCTATCTGCAATGGGTGATTGCCGTTTTCATGATGCTGTTCGGGGTCAATTTCAATTTATATTATTTGATCGCCGTGAAAAAGTTTTCGACAGCGATCCGTTCGTCCGAATTGCGATGCTATCTTGCTATCGTCTTTGGCGTAACGGCTCTGATTTCCCTTAACATTCGATCGTTTTATCCGACGATCGAAGAGACCGTACGGCATGCCTTTTTTCAAGTTTCGTCGATCATCACGACCACGGGCTTTGCGACGGTCGATTTCAATCTGTGGCCCGATTTTTCGAAAGGGTTGCTCTTTGTTCTGATGTTTATCGGCGGCTGTGCCGGTTCGACGGCGGGCGGCTTGAAAGTTTCGCGCGTAATGATCCTCTTCAAATCGCTCGGCGGCGAATTGCATCGCCTCATCCATCCGCGCGCGGTTAGCACGGCAAAGTTGGAGGGCAAGACCCTCGACGACCGCACGATTTGGAGCGCGAACAATTATTTCGCGCTGTACATGGTCTGCCTGTTGTCGATCTTCGCGCTTTTGAGCCTTGAGCCGTTCGGCTTCGAAACCAATTTTTCCGCCGCCGTATCGTGTTTCAACAACATTGGTCCCGGTTTTGCGTCGGTCGGTCCGATGAGTTCATTTGCCGATTATTCGGCGGGCGGAAAACTGCTTTTGTCGGCAGCTATGTTGCTCGGACGACTGGAAATTTTCCCGCTTTTGCTTGCCTTTGCGCCGTCGACTTGGCGCAAATAAGGCATGACGCACGGAGTTTTCAAGACTTTTTTCGCGTAAAAGTCGATTCCGGTTACGCATGAAGCGCTGTATTCGGAATTTTTGCGCTTTTCGGAGGTTTACGCATATGACACACGTCGGTATTTCCACCGCCTGTTATTATCCGGAGGATACCTATTCCGCTTTTCGGCACGTTTGTGACATCGGCGCGCCGATTGCCGAAGTTTTTATGAATTCGGTCGACGAATTGTCGCACGAATCGCTGAAACGTTTCCGCGACCTGTCGCTTGCAAGCGGAACGAAGATCGTTTCGTTTCATCCGTACACGTCGGCCTTTGAAAGCCTACTGTTTTTCTCGGAATACCGTCGACGGATCGCCGACGGCTTGGAAGTGTATAAGCGCTTTTTCGACGGTGCGGCGTATCTCGGCGCGCGCTATTTCGTTTTCCACGGCGAAAAAAGCACGGCGACCTTTTCGCGGTCGTTGGCGTGCGACGAAATTCTTCTCGAATCGTACAGTGCTCTTATCGAAACGGCAAAATCGTTCGGTCTTGTTTTCACACAGGAAAACGTCAACAATCACCGTTCGCATTCGGCTGTATTTCTTTCCCGTTTGCGCGAATTGTTGCCCGATCTGCGCTTCACGTTTGACCTGAAACAAGCCTATCGCGCGCGAGTCGATTACCGCGAGATCCTTTCCGTCATGGGCGATCGGCTGGTGCATATGCATATCAACGATTTCGGCGAGCACGAATGTGCGCTTCCGTTTGACGGGGCGGTCAATCTGCCCGAAGTGAAGCGGCATCTGAACGAGTTATCCTACCGAGGCGATATGGTGATCGAAGTGTACCGCACGTGCTTTTCTGGCGACTGTGCTCTTCGGGTGGCTCTCGACAAGACGTCCACACTCTTTTCCGCAACATGAAGCGCAGATATGTTTCGTTTGGTAAAAAAACATATAAAAACAGTAGGAAAACGCTTTTCGCGGCGAATTGACCGAGGCGGATGCTCTTTTATCGACAAAAAGTGAACGAATCTGCGGCCGAAACCATAGCGAATATATACCGAATTATATCGACTTATACCGAATATATACCGAACCGAAGAAAACGAACCGACACGGAGGTAGATTATGAAGTGTCCCGCCTGTAATCATTTGGAAAGCAAGGTTCTGGATTCCCGTCCGTCTGCCGACGGCACCAGTATTCGCCGCCGCCGCGAATGTCTTGTCTGTCAAAAGCGGTTTACGACCTTTGAAACCATCGAAAATATGAGTTTTGTGGTCGTAAAAAAGAACGGCAATCGTGAATTGTTCGACCGCTCGAAGATCTTGCGCGGCATGGTGCGCGCGTGCGAAAAGCGCCCTGTCAGTATGAAACAGATCGAAAGTGCCGTTTCGGATATCGAAGCGTATTTGCAAAGTACCATGCGCAGCGAAATCCCGTCGTCCGAGGTCGGGGAGATGGTCATGAATAAGCTGAAAGAGTTGGACGAGGTGTCTTACGTCCGCTTTGCGTCGGTTTATCGCCAATTCAAGGACATCAACACGTTCATGGAGGAGCTGAAGAAAATTCTCGGCGATACGTGAGCCGTGCATTGCCGCGCGGGCGGCGATTTTTTCGCGCTGTACCGCAAACGCGGTTGGGCGCACCCGAAAATCGTATTTTCCTGTTTCAAAGACCTTGCGAGAGCTTTCCCGCAAGGTCTTGCTTTTTTTCGATTGCAGATTGCCGAAGCGTCGGACGGAACAAGTGCTTTCCTGCCGACCCGAAAGGCGGTTTTCGTTCCGGCAATTACGGCGTGGTGGTCGGCTGTCGCGATGGTCGGGTGTTGCGGTGGTCAGCTGTTTCTGGACAGCTGACGCAGTTTCCCATCGCGGTACTTGCCCTCTCGGTAGTTAGGTAACGGTCGGGTGCAGTCTTGAATACGGTGCCGACTTGTATAGGATTGCGAATCCGTCGTCGACTTGTACGGAATGGGATATGAGCGACTTGTATGAGCTTGAATGACCCTCGTCGGCATTTACAGAAATGAATACGTGCGCTTGTATCGGGATGTAATGCGGTGTCGGTTTATTGTTTGTTCCCAATCAAGTGCGGCGTGTATCTTCTTGAATGGTGTGTCGCATTCTGCGCAATCTGCCGTCCGTGACGAATCCCGAATGAATTTTTTGCAAAAAAAGACCTTGCGGCGTAAACCGCAAGGTCAAATTTGTCTTGTGACGTCGGAAATCGGTTTTATCCGATTCTCACATTCTCACAACGGTCAAATCGGACGAAACTCAGTCCTTGAGAGCTGCCTGAGCGGCTGCCAATCTTGCGATCGGTATACGGAAAGGCGAGCAGGATACATAGTTAAGACCGATCTTGTGGCAGAACTCAACCGAAGTCGGGTCGCCGCCGTGTTCACCGCAGATACCGCAGTGGAGTTCGGG
>CAYNXA010000121.1:0-6141 GCA_964401015.1 uncultured Oscillospiraceae bacterium | reverse complement strand
GGTATAATGTGGAAAACGGATATACCGTATATCCAAATCTTTTTGAATTTTCTTGTCAATACGCCAATCGGCTTTATCCATATTCCGAAACAGAGCCGAAATCGAAAAACAAAGCACAAAAGAACCGAAGAGGAGGGAAAGCGTATGCGTGTTGCGATAATCGGTTCACGCACCGTCACGATCGAAAATCTCGAAGTTTTTCTGCCGCCGAACACGACCGAAATTTTGTCGGGCGGAGCGATCGGTGTAGACACCTGTGCGGCAAATTATGCGAAAACGCACGATCTGCCGTTATGCGAATATTTGCCCGACTACGCTTCATTCGGCAAAAGCGCGCCGCTTCATCGCAATATCCGCATTGTCGAGCAAGCCGACCTTGTGATTGCTTTTTGGGACGGAAAATCCGGCGGCACACGATTTACGATCGAGCATTGTCGAAGTCAAAAGATTCCGCTGAAGTTGTATATTATTTTATGACGATTCTTTTCCCAATTGTGACAAAGTGTAAAAATAATTTGTTCATTTTGTTGCGGTTTACGCAAATTCCTTTCGAAACTCACTCGTGAGTTTTACCCATTAAGGCGTTTTGGGACTGTTTCCAAATATATATATAGCGTGAACAAACTGTGACTTCACCCGTTTGTTTCATTTCCGGCAAACATTCGACACAGAATTGACAAATGTGAAAAAATGTGATAAAATACCCCTAATCTTTTTTTCCGAAAAAGACTGCCTTGCATTTACTTGTCAACTTAACAACGTATCACTGTATAGAAACGCGAGGAAACTGCTTTGAAAATCGCTGTTATCGATGACGTGTCCGTCGCCGTGGAATCGGTCAAAAGTTTGCTTGAGATCTATTCGCCCGGCTCCGAAACGATCGGCTTTGCCGGCGGGAACGAATATTTGGAATACGTGAACACGACGGGGGAAACTTTCGACGTAATGTTTTTGGACGTCGTGCTTGCCGACCGACTCGGCATTTCGTATGCCGACGAATTTTTGAAAAACAATCCCGAATTGATTTTGGTATTCATGTCGTCCGATTTGATCTGGTTCCGCGAAGTTTATCGGGCACCGCATTGCTACTTCTTGACAAAACCGATCGACAGCCTTTATTTTCGCGATTGTCTGAAGCGCATCGACCAAGAACTTGCAAACCGAAAGATCGTTTTACATATCGGTGCGGAAGAAAAAATCGTTTCCTTAAATACGATTACGTTTATCGAATCAATGTTGCGAAAAGCAACCTTTCATTTTGTCGACGGTTCCGAACTTTCGGTGTATCAAAGAATTGATACTGTCGAGGAAACGATTTCTCATCCTTCGTTTGTGCGCGTACATAAGAGCTTTCTCATTAATCTTGCCAACATGAAGAGTTTCGAACGTAATCGAGTTTTTTTGTGCGACGGAACCTCTGTCAATATCAGCCGCTCCTATTTGCAAAACTTTCGTGAAAAGTCTGCGGCATATTTTTCGTGTTTGCTGTAAGACAGCGCCGCTTTCCCAATTTCGGAATGTCCGTTTCTGTTCGAAAACGGAAAAGACAGAACGCGAATAAAAAAACGCGTCGCCGATAGCGGCGGACGTAAAAACGTAAACGGAGTGTGATTCATGCAAACGGTTTTGTTCTTTCTTCTGTCGCTGTTCGACTTGTTGATTATAGGTTATCTTTCCTTCTCACTTTTGACACCGCGCCGAAACAAGAGCCTTTCGGCTTTATTCTTTGCGGTATTTGTCGTTCTCTCCATGGTCAAGCACTGGATCTTTTATGACAAAATGCTTTATCGAACCCCTATACAATGGGCTTTGATCATTCTTTTTCTGATTGTGACATTTAGGGATTCGATCTTGAAAAGCTTGAGCGTGTTTTGCTGTTATATAGTAGGAATTGTCTCAATCGAAACGATTTATATGGCTGTTGCGATCGGTTGCTTCCATATCGATGTTGCCGCTATGGGCATGACGCGAATTGTCGTGCAAGTCGGCGAAGAAGTGCTTGCCGGTATATACTCGATTTGTCTTGTACAATTTTTGATGCGAAAGATTGCTACATTTGAAGCTAAGTCGTTCCGATTCGTTGCCATATATGCGTTGGTACAGTTTGTTTATATGTTCATTCTGTACGTAATTTTCTGGGATTATAAGATTCGTTCATTCCCGATTGTATTGCTCTGCGTTTTCGTGCATGCGCTGTCGCTCGTCATCGGAATCGCTCTCTATAAAATGTTGAAAAGAGGCATCGAACAAAAGAACCGCGCCGAACAAATGGAGGCGCAAGTTCGCCTTACCAATGAACATTTCGCGCGACTTCAAAACCAATACGAGCAATATCGCCGTTTGCGCCACGATTATTACAACCAGATCAACGTGATTCGCCATATTTCCGATACCGATGCGAGAGAAGCATATATTTCCGATTTGACTGCGAAGATCGAAAGTTTGAATACGATTGCGTATTGTTCTGATCCGGCGATCGATTCGGTTCTCTTCGACGAAAAAAACGAAGCCGAACGAAAAGGTGTGCGAATCGACTTTACCGTTTCCGAGCTGAATGATGTTTCGATTGCCGATATCGATATTTGTACGGTACTCTTTAATTTGATCGATAACGCCATTCGTGCCGCTTCGGAGTATACGAAAGACGAAAATGAGCGTTTTGTCGGCGTTACCGTGACAAAACGCTCGGGATATCTGTTGATTTGCGTCAAAAACAGCTCAAATCCGCCGTCCCCCGAACTTGTGACGACCAAGAAACGTCCCGATGAGCACGGTCTCGGCATATCAATTGTAAAAAGTATCGCCGAAAAATACGGAGGAACGCTGGTTCATTCCTACGACGAGCCACTGTTTACCGCCACTTGTACCATGCAAATCGACAGCATTGCTTCGTAAAGAGCGTAATTTTCCGCAAAAATATAAGAAAAATACCGTCGCATACAAGCGGCGGTATTTCGTTTACGATTTCAATTGCCGTTTACAAAAAGTGAAAGTGGGGAAGAGAAGGGGAAAAATTAGGATAGAACCGCGGTAAAACAAATGTTGTTCTGCGTCTTGTTAAAAACGCGAACATAGCAAACCGTTTCTTCAAAGGTATAGTCGATTTCCAATGTATCGTGGAAATGCGCCTCGTGTACATAGCTGAAGCAGAAATTCGCATATGAATTTTCGTGCCCATTCTCATATAGTCCATCAATAACAATATCGGCGTAATGGCAGTTGTTTAAGTGATTATTAGCGTCAAGCATGCTGTTCAAAACCGTAACGGTATACGAATCATCAAAATTTTCTCGCACATCTGTTCGATCGGGCAAATAGTCCACCAAACGTGTACCGAGTGGGATTTCAACCGGAAGCGCGTTCGGACGCAACAATTTTCGGTCGGAAAAGCGAATGATGACCCAGGCGGTCGAGGCATCGACAACGACCGTACCGTTTTGATCGGTCACCAAAAAGTCACGAATAAAATACGGCCCGTGCATCATCGCAGGCGCTGTGTAAAAGGTGTAAGTTTCGTCGGCGCGCATAGGTGCATAGCGATGAATCGTATAACGACTCAAAACAAATACGATGTCATGTTCGCGTAAACGGTCATATGTCAGTTCAAATATATCCAAATTTTCTCGCGCGATCTGCTGAAAATGTTGCATAAGACACGATACGCGAAGCTCGTTGTTCTGATTCACGTCATAACTTGCAATTTTGATTTGCACCGCATAATTCGGATATTCCGATATCTTTTTCGGGTCGATCGTCATGGTAACCTCCGAATAGTTTGAATGATGTAAGTTGCTGAATTCGAAATCCAAATCAACATTATTTTAGCGCAAATCTTTCGTTAAGTTGTGCGAATTTTGTTTTTTCTTTGTAAATTTTATCTGCATGTCGCCAAATGGTGCTATTATTGTTTATGGGTACGTGAGCTGTGCGCGTTCATAATGCCGTGTTTTTCGCTTCCCTTAATTGTATAAAATTCTGATTTTATACAATTGCCAATATCGTTTTCAGGGGAAGCCTTTCCATATTCCCCTTGAGTCCTATTCATCATGCTACCCGTTACAGCCATGCTCCAACATTGCTTTATAAGGTAACGGCAAAATGCTTCCGTAATCGTAAAGTGGATTCTTGCCGAGTGACACGACTTCTTTGCCGTACCGTCGGCAAAACGCGCGAATGGTACTGAATTCTTCGTGCAATGCAATATTGCCGCAAAAAAGCACTTCACGATCTGTTACACCGCTTGCACCGCCGATAAAACCGTTATCGTACGGTTCCAGCCTTACACCGCGTGTTTTCAGCAGCAGAACCGTATATCCGTGCGCAGTCAACGTTCGTTCCATGCCGACGTCCTCGGTAATGACGGTTTTTTTGTGTTCGTCGACCACAAGCAAATTGCATCTTACGTACCCTTGATTTACGGAAACGATTCGCATACCGCACGCTTCGGCATAACGCAACGCTTCTGGATACACCGATTTGGATCGGCAGATAAAATCGTTTCCTATGCATACGGCGTTCAGCATTGCATCGTTTGGATAGTGATAGGAATCAATTCCCCTGTCTATCGGTTGTTCTCCTCTGCTGCTTCGAACAAATGTTTTTTGCGAGGAGAAAATCCGTTCTCCGATGACCAACACATTCATATCCGCGTGCGAAGCGATCGGCGCCGAAAGATGCGGATCGGGTGCAACCGGTATCGGTTGCACCCCGTACTTTTTTAATTGTGCGATCATTTCCGGTGCCATTCGGCAATCTACGGCAACTTTTTTCATAACAAATCAAAAAAATCAAACAAACAACTTCAAAACGTCAAACAAACTTTTGATCGGAACGATTTCCGCCCCATAATTTTTGTTTTTCGGTAATTTCATATAATTCTTATGCGGTATCAAAATGCGTGAAAAACCAAGTCGAACCGATTCGTAAATCCGATTTTCGACAAATCCGACACCTCGACATTCTCCCGAAAGTCCGATTTCGCCGATAGCAACCGTATCGTCTGGCATCGGCAGATCTTTATAGCCGGATATCAAAGCAAGACATGCCGCCAAATCGCTGGACGGTTCGTCGATTCGCAAGCCACCCGCCACGTTGATATAGACATCTTGCGACGAAAACTTCAATCCGAGACGTTTTTCCAAAACTGCCGTCAAAAGCGACACGCGATTATAATCGAAGCCTGCCGCCATACGGCGCGGCAACGGATACGATGTTGTCGAAACGAGTGCTTGAACTTCAGCTAAAATCGGTCGCGTACCTTCCATGACACAAAGTGTGCAACTGCCCGATATTTTCCCTGAACGTTCGGAAAGCAACATTTCCGAGGGGTTGTCCACTTCGGTGAGCCCCTCCTCCCCCATTTCGAATACGCCGATTTCGTTGGTCGATCCGAAACGATTTTTTACGGCACGCAAAATTCGGTAAGCGTGCTGTTTTTCGCCCTCAAAATACAAAACGGTGTCCACCATATGTTCGAGGATCTTCGGCCCCGCAATCGAGCCGTCTTTGTTGACATGACCGACGACAAGCACGGCACATCCGCGCGTTTTGGCGGTACGTATCAAGAGCTGCGCCGAATTTTTGATTTGCGTGACCGTACCCGGTGCCGATGACGAATTTTCGTCATACATTGTCTGTATAGAGTCGATAACGACGATTTCAGGTGATAATTGTTCGATTTCGTCGCAAATGCTGTTGATTTCGGTTTCGCTCAATATATAAAGATTTTCCGCTGCCACTTCCAAGCGTTTTGCACGCAATTTCAGCTGCCCTTGCGATTCCTCTCCCGAAACATAAAGAAGCCGTTCGGTTTGGCCGAGGTGGGCGCAAACTTGCAACAGCATGGTGGATTTTCCGATTCCGGGTTCTCCTGACAGCAAAACAACCGAACCTTGTACGATTCCCCCGCCGAGCACACGGTCGAATTCATTGATGCCCGAATGAATTCGAATTTGCTTCGGAACATCGATATCGCGTAGCTTTATTGCTTCAAAATTCGTTTTCGGAATCCGTGCGACTGTCGATTTTTTGACTTTTTCGGCAGGCGTTTCCGCTTCGGTTTCCTCCAATGTATTCCAACTGTCGCACCCCGGACATTTTCCGTACCATTTGGAACAGCGATATCCGCAATCGGTGCAGACA
>CAYNXA010000120.1:0-6157 GCA_964401015.1 uncultured Oscillospiraceae bacterium | reverse complement strand
TGCAGGACAGGGACAGAAAGAAGAGTTTCTCAAAGACTTAATTAAAAAAAATGATATGGAGGAACGTGTTAGATTATTAGGATTTAGAACTGATGTTAGTGAATTATATAGTGCAGCAGATATTTTTGTTTTCCCTTCTTTTAGAGAAGGATTATCGGTTAGTTTAATGGAATCGATGGCCTCTGGGTTGCCATGCGCCGTTAGTTATATTAGAGGAAATGTCGATTTGATTTCGGAAGATGGGGGCGCACTCTTTTCACCAGATAGTGTAGAAGAATGTAAAAAAGCAATCAAAGCGGTATTGATGAGCGATATGAATAAAATGGGAATGCACAATATGGAGAAAGTAGAAGAGTTTGGACAGTATGTAGTGCTAAATGAAATGAAGAAAATATATCAGAAAATGGATTAGTGAAAAGAGGGGTGCAATGAAAGTATTACATATATTGAATACAGGTTCATATTCGGGAGCAGAGAATGTGGTTATTTCTATCATTAATCATATGAGTTCTTCTGTAGAGAGCGTCTATGTTTCTCTTGATGGAACTATCCGTGATGTATTAAAGAAAAACGGTATTAATTTTCATTCGGTAACAAAGTTGTCTATAAAAGAAATCAGAATGGTTATTCATGAGGAAAAACCAGATTTGATCCATGCACATGACTTTACTGCAGGAATTATTTCGAGTGTAAGTGCCGGAACTATTCCTGTGATTTCACATTTACATAATAATCCACCATGGATAAAAAAAATAAATCTTAAGACGATTTGTTACGCATTGTCATGTATGCGGTATCAGCGTATTTTTACTGTATCGGATGCTGTGGTGAATGAATTTTGGTGTGGACGCTTATTAAAAAAAAAGGCGTATGTTATTGGAAATCCGATATGTGTAAGTGACATAAAAGAAAAAGTGAAGGTTGCTAAAAGAAAGGATTCCTTTGATATACTCTTTTTGGGAAGACTCACTGAACAAAAGGCTCCGGAATTTTTTTTACAAATTGTCAGTGAAGTTAAAAAGCGTATTCCAACGGTATCCGTGGGAATTGTTGGAGATGGAGAATTGAAAGAGCGAGTGATAGAAAGAATATCTTCTCTGGAATTGGAGGAGAACGTACATTGTCTTGGATTTATTGATAACCCTTATGGAATTATAGAGCAATCAAAGATTTTATGTATTCCTTCAAGGTGGGAAGGATTTGGCTTGGTTGCGATTGAAGCACTTTCACTTGGAAAGCCGATAGTGGCAGCCAATGTTGGGGGATTGCCGGGTATTGTTACAGAAGAATCAGGAAAGGTATGTACATATGAGAAAGAATATATTGATGAGATTTATGAGTTGCTTGTAAACAGCAAGTATTACGGTCAGAAGAGCTGCGGCGCAAGTAATAGAGCAGAAGCTTTAGACAACAGTAGCAAGTATTTTTTTAATATTGAAAAAGAATATAAAAAATTGCAAGAAAGAAAAAAGTGAGAAGAGCTGAGCATATGGTTAATGGATTACTGGTGGTCGGATTGTATATGATTGTGGGTACGCTTTCTCTGCTTTTGATACGACGAGAAAGCCGTAGACATTTTAGGAAAATTAGAATACAGGATAGTATACAGCCAAAAGGGAAGGTGTCGTATTATACAATAGTATTGATATCAGTATTCTTTACATTGTTTAATGCGTCTGTTACATTAATTTCAAATGGATATGGCTCTGATAGATTGAATTATGCATATGAATTTACAGGTGCAAGAAGTTCAACTTCAGTAGCTTTGGACTGTATATTTAAAATCGTAAATAGCTGTGGTGGGAACATTGAGACAGTTTTTTATTTAACGACGTTTATTTGTGTTTTTGTGACTTTGTTGGCATATAAAAAGTCTTCTCACGTAAATTCTAATGTTTTTTGTTTATTGTTAACAAGTGAGTGGATTTTATTCACGCTTACAGCATTAAAACAGGCATACGCCTGTGCACTCGCATGTTTGTTTTTTGTATATGCCATTGAGGACACAACAAGGAAGGGGACTATTAAAGCAATATTGTGTGCTGGAGGAGCGAGTTTGTTTCATATATCGGGATTGATTCTATTTCCGATTTTATTATTAATAAAAAAGAAGAATATGAAGAAAAAAACTCTATTTATATGGTTGTTTATGTTGGCTATAGGCATATTTGCATTTGAACCATTGATATTAGTGATAGCAGATGTGATAGACAATTTTATACCGATATATGCTCAGAAAATAAGAAATTACTTTGTTGGGGAGGGAAATACTGTTGACGGTGCATCGATGTTTGCATTTATTAAGTATTTGCCGATTTATTATGTCACTGCCTTAGGGCTTGTTTACAGAAAACGCTATTCAATGGTGATTGAAGGATATAATAAACTTCAGTTCATTAGTGCCTTAGCTACTTGCTTAGTGGCATATTCAACAGTATCGTATTGGTTTTCTAGATTTGCCGGAATTTTCTATTTTCCGATATTTGTTTTTTATAACCTTATCTCAAGTAGGATTAATAACAGGAAGAAAAAAATGTTAAGTGACTTGATTGTATACGGTGGGGGAACAGTGGTTTTGTTTAGAAAAATTTTACTGATATTTATTAACTATGGTACTATTTGACATAGTATAAGATATTTTAGGCTTGAAAGGCGAGAAATATGAAGATAGGAATTATAACATTTCATAATGGAAGTAACTACGGCGCAGCATTGCAAACTCTGGCGCTTCAGGAAGCGATAAAAAAGCGAAACCAGAAGGTGCAGGTGATTAATTATAAGAATCGTTTTATAATGCAAGGATTGGATAAAATTCGATTTAAATGGTCAATAAGAGGGGTATATTTCCTTTTAACAGATATATGCAATTATCGTGTAAATAAGAAGAAAATCAGTCGTTTTAGAGAATTTTTTAAAAGATATGATTGTACGAAATTATTAAATAAGCAAGAACTGAAACAAGAAGATTTGGATTTTGATGTGATTGTTTCTGGGAGCGATCAGATATGGAATCCGTTGTTGGATTCTGGATATGATGATATTTATTTTGGATGTATATGTAATGCAAAAAAGAAAGTTTCTTATGGGTCGAGCATCGGAAATTACAGGCTGAATGACGAAAAGCTGAATGAAGAGTTAAGGAAATTATTGTTGGATTATGACTGCATTAGTGTAAGAGAAAATGCACAAGATATCAGTAAAGTAATAGGAAGAGAGGTGGTTGATGTTTGTGATCCGACGATTTTGTTGGACAAGAATGAGTGGAAAGAACTACTAGAACTTAGGAAGAAAGATGACAAGTATCTTTTGGTGTATTGCTTGTCTGATTTTACTCGTGTGATAGAATATGCAAAGAAAGTCGCAGAAGAGAAAAAGCTGAGTGTTTATTATATAGGTGATGCATTTAAAAAGGTAAAAGACGTTTGCTATATTAGAGATATTGGGCCAAGAGAGTTTGTAGAGTTGTTTTATAATGCGTCTTATATTGTAACAAATTCCTTTCATGGAACGGCATTCGCTGTGAATTTTGAAAAACAGTTTGTAAGTTTGAGACATCCAAAGAGCCCGGAACGAGCTGTGGCTTTCCTTGAACGGGTCGATTTGAAGGAACGTCTAGTAGAAAATGGACAATTACTAGCAGATATGCGAACAGAAGACAACAAGAGAGGACTGGATGGATTAAAGAAAATGCGTAATGGTGGCTATGAGTATTTAAAAGCAATAATAGATTAGGTCAAGGAGATTAGAGATGTATACAGCACATAAACATTTGCAGATATTGATATCGTTATTAAAGCAGCATGATATTACACATTTGGTGTTGTCACCGGGGGCAAGAAGTATTCCTTTTGTACGTTCGGTTGAAAACGATGATGATTTTATATGCTATTCCGTGGTGGATGAACGGAGTGCGGCTTTCTTTGCAATGGGGCTTTCGTTAGAATTACGGAAACCGGTTGCAGTGGCATGTACGTCGGCAACAGCTACGTGTAATTACTATTCGGCTGTCGTGGAAGCGTCATATCAGGGGGTTCCACTTTTATTGTTGACATTTGATCGCGACCCGTATTTGCTTGACCAAATGGAAAATCAGATGATAAATCAGACGAAAATGTATGGAGTCTACTGTAAAGCTAGTGTAAATTTGCCGATTGTTAAAGATGATAGGGATTTTATGTATTGTCAGCGGATTGCAAATGAGGCCATGTTAGAACTTAGGCACAGAGGACAAGGTCCGGTACAGATAAATATTCCGATTTTTGGAATAGATTTATTCAATGTGAGTAAGCTGCCAGAAGTACGGAAAATTAGTAGATTGGTAGCAGGGACGCAAAAAACGGATTGGTATAAAGCAAAGGAGTGTCTTGAAAGTAAAGAAAGAGTAATGTTTGTTGTGGGACAGAATGACAAACTTTCAAAGGTAGAAGCTGATTTACTTGATAAGTTTTGTTTGTCTTATGATTGTGTAGTGGTGGGAGAGCATATGTCCAATATAAATTCTCAATATTCGTTGCGGATATATGGTTTTGCAGAGGTGTTAAGTACTGATAAGTTTGCGGAGTATCAGCCAGATATAGTCATTTCTTTTGGTGGCAATGTTTCTGGAAGATTAAAAGATCTGTTGCGTAGCAGACCGGGGAGCATTGAGCATTGGTCAATACGGGAAGATGGGAAAATAGTTGATAGCTTTTATAATATTTCTTGTGTTTTTGAATCGACATTAGAGTATTTCTTGAAAGAAATGTTAATAGAGAGAAGAGTGCAGAAGCACGCATATTATGAACGGTGGAAGCATGCTGTGGAAGTGACAAGACCTGAGGAGGTTGAGTTTTCCAATTTTTATGTTGCAAAGTGCTTGGCAGAAAAGATAGAGTCGAATGCAGTTATTCATAGCGGGATATTAAATAGCACAAGACAGTTGAACTTTTTTGATATAGAACGAGAAACGGAATATAGGAGTAATATAGGCGCATTTGGAATAGACGGAACGCTTTCTACTTTTTTGGGACAATCGGTAGCAACGGATAAAAAATGCTATTTACTATTAGGTGATTTGAGCTTCCTGTATGATATGAACGCAATTAGTATCAGACATATAAAGGATAATGTAAGAATTGTAGTTGTAAATAATGGCGGTGGTGGAGAGTTCCATTATGTAATGGGAAAGGACAAGATTCCAACAATTAATAGACATATTTCTGCAGGACATAACCACTCGATTAAGGGGTGGGTGGAATCTTTGGGAATAAAGTACTTTACTGCAAATACAAAAGAGTCGTTTGATAGAACATTTCAGGAGTTTTTGAAGTGGAACGAAAGTGTAGCGATTATGGAAGTATTCACAGAGATGGAAAACGATGCAGCAATAACTAAGAGGGTAATTAGTGAATTGCGAATTGAAACTGCCAGTGAAAAAATACAGAGAAGCGGTATGAATCTGGCACGAAATTTGCTTCACACATGGCAGAATAAAGGTGTAAAAAAAGATGAATGATACACAGGTAGAACAGAGAATTTTTTTGGGAACCTTTCAAATTGGGAAAGAGGAAGAGGCAAAGCAATTATTAGAAAGTTCTCTTGATATGGGGATTCGTTGTTTTGATACGGCACCGAGTTATGGAACGGAAAAAGTGTTGGGGAAAGCGATTTCAGAAGCACTTAAGAAGGGAAGCGTTGATAGAGAAGAGATTGTAATATGTGATAAAATTGACGGATGGCAGATGCAGCAGAATGCAACAAATATTGAAATGGTAGTGGATAGGGCGCTGCGACTGCTGGGGGTGGAGTATATTGATATTATGTTAATACATTGGCCGTTTAAGCAGTATTTCGAGAAAACGTGGGATGGATTACAGCGACTGAAAGGCAGAAAGGTTAAGAAAATTGGTTTTTGTAATGTTGATCAGAGGATATATTTGAACTTAATGCAGTATGCAAATGGAATTACGCCAGAGGTTGTTCAAATTGAGAGACATCCGTATAATGCGTGTTGTGAGTTTGTTGAGTTTCTAAGAAATGAAAGTATTATGGTTCAAGCATATTCACCAATTTGCAGGATGAAATTTTCTTCAGAATCAATGGATGTATTAAGACAAATTGGCGATAGGTATCAAAAATCGGCGGGGCAAGTTGTTTTAAGATGGCATATAGATACTGG